>MAXM01000091.1 GCA_001751015.1 Desulfobacterales bacterium C00003106 | reverse complement strand
AGTTATTTCGTCCCCGTTCCTAAGAGTAACAGTTCACGGTTGCCGGTTATACAGTTCACGGTTGAAAAAACAAAAAGCAGAAATTATGGGATCGGTTGAGGATGTGAAAATCGAAGTTTACCTCGAACCGTGAACCGACAACTGTGAACGGTTACAAAAAAGATACAGAGATCTTGTGATGAAATCCCGGATAATGTGTAATTGTCTTGTGTGCGGCAGGCAAGTCCTGCTTGTTGTGGTGATCATGGCTCTTCAATTCTCTTTTTGGGGATGTACGCACCTTGGAGGAATGCCAAAACACAAGGTGCGTCCGACGTTCGTGCGGGTTGAGGGAATCTCCCGTGTTTTTGTCGAAGGTGAGATCGTTCGGATGAGCACCGGGCAGGTCGTCACATTTGAAGAAATGATGGCCGAGTTGCGTTCGGTTCGTATTGTTTACGTGGGCGAAACCCACGTAAACAGCTCACATCATGATATACAGCTCAAGGTGCTCGAAGCGCTCTTTAAGAACGATCAGCCGATTCACGTAGGCATGGAGATGTTCGGGCGTTCCTATCAGGCGGTTTTGGACCGCTGGAGTTCCGGGGGATATACCGAAGAGACCTTTTTGAAAAAAGTAGAATGGGAAGAACGCTGGTCGTTCGATTTCGACCTGTATCGGGCGATTCTTTTATTTGTCAGAGAAAACCATATCCCGCTTACTCCCCTCAATGTTCCCATAGAGATCGTCAGAAAAGTGGCAACCAGGGGAATTGAGTCTCTTTCCGAGAATGAAAGGGCTCAGATCGCAGAAGATATTGATCTGTCTGACGACATGCACCGGGCGTTTCTGCAAAGGCAATATGCCGGGCACGACACGGATGATCTTCACGGCTTTGAATATTTCCACGAGGCACAGTCAGTATGGGACGATTCAATGGCGGAATCCGTGGCAAAAATCGTCAAAACCGACCAAGATGATTCGCAAATTGTCGTCTTTGCCGGAAATGGTCATATAGAAAAATTTGGTATTCCGGAGCGTGTACAGCGGAGGGTGACTTCTACTTATTTGACCCTGATGCCTGCATCTGTAGGTTCAGCGCTCAAGCAAAATGCAGCCGACTACGTATGGGTAACAAAACTGCAAAAGATGCATAGACATCCTTTAATAGGCATCAAGATAAAACCTGTCGCAGATAGCGCAAGTCTCCTAATAGAAGGCGTGCTGCCTGAAAGCCCTGCTGAATCCGCGGGTATAAAAAAGGGCGATATACTGCTCGCCATAGATGGCGCTGCTGTTTCATCCGTATCGGACATTCACCGTGCGATGCTTGACGCAAAGTCGCGCGGATCTCATCTCTTTCAGATAAAACGCGGAGAGGAAACCCTGGAACTGGAAGTCACACCTAAAAATCGAAGGGAGGGTGAATAAACTTGAACATACAAGTTTTCCCCCTCCCGTCCGGTCGAAATGACCTATATTGCGAAAACACCCGTTAGAATTTGATCTGCCAGACAACCTGAACCTTATGGTCATCGCCAAGCCTGTTGTCTATCTCAGGGAGTTTCCCTTTCTTGCCTGCGTTCTTTCCATAGTCGGTTTGCTCATACATTACAAGAAGCATATTTCCCTTGTAAACATTCCATGCAAGACCTCCGATATACATTTCGTAATCAGAAGCATCGGCCAGCTTGTCATCAGAATCCTGATCAAAATAGTCATAACGCGCAATCACGGAAAGCTTTCTGTCAAGAACAGGAAGCTTCACGTTGGCGTAACACGAATAACCCTCGGTTGCCAGGGCCTTGCCAAGTGTGTCAACCCATTTTCCCTTTGCATTGCCTTCAGTTTGAAAATACTGGCCTGTGAGAACAACCCATGGATGCTCGTAGCTCAGCATCCCCAGGTTTACCATGTAGTCCGGATAGTCCGGATACTCTTCCTCATCACCCTTATCCTTACTATTACCCTCTCCATATTTACCAAAATAGCTTAACTGGAGGCCCGGAACAAGGTCAGGCAAAACCCGCCATGTAAGCCGTCCCTCAACCACCTTGTTGTTGTTGACTTCCTTTGCGTGATAACCTGCTCCGTTGTATACGCCGAGGTGCCAGCTTCCGTGGCGCCCGTCATAGTAGTGGCTTCCTGTATTTTCCTCTGCGTCCTCCAACTTGCCTCCTAAATAACCCCGGAGGCTCACCCCTGCATCAGCGGAATTAAAGGTGCCGGCCCGTTCCACGGCCATGGTGCCCTGACAGCGATACAGATTAATGTGCTCCTCAAAGTCCAGCCATGGGATGTGCCCTATGCCTATTTCAGACTTCATGTCGGTAAAGGGGCCTAAATCAGGAGGCCTCAATTCAGCATACAGATATTTGATACGTTCTTTATAGTCGCCCGTATCGTCCTGGTGTGTATCAATGGTGATTCGTGTGTGCATCCATGGAAGAAGCTCCTTTTTTACGGTGAGGTACCCCCGCGTAAGTCTGAAATGGTTGTAACTCGATTCTGAGTCATGGGATTCCGGCGTTACGCCATTTGAATAGTCTATGTAGGCAAGCATGCCGACCTTTATACCTCTGAGCCCCTTGGGGAGAACCAGCCCCTTGTCTTTTGCTTCTTCTTTTTGTATTTCAACTCCTTCCTGTTCTGTAAGGATACCCTTGCGAATCAGCCTGTCAATCAGCGGATCCTGCTGACCATGATCCTCAGCGAGCACAACGCCTGCGATTCCCACGCCCAACACCAAAGTAGCTGCCATCAATAGCACAAATAAAGTCTTTTTCATGTGTTCACATACTCCTTTTTGTTGACTGTTTAATTGTTCTGCCTTTTGGACTCGAATCTCACCCCTTTCGCATGGATTTCGATCTATTGTCTTCCCATTACGTTTCGCTTATTCATTTCCGAGTCCCTTATTTGCGTGCCGGACTATCTCGCCTTCTATCAGGTAGACGACCTCTTCGGCAATGTTGGTGGCATGATCCGCTATCCTCTCGAGGTGACGGGAAATCAAAAACAGGTTGATCAGATAACCCACACGCTCAGGGTGCTCGGAAATAGCATGTTTCACTGCATCGTAGGCCTCATTCAACATGACATCGACCTCATCGTCCGAGACGCGAACATGCAAGGCAAGGTCGTCGTCCATATTCACGAGGGCGTCTAAACTCTCTTTCAGCATGGCCGCGCTTTTTTCCGCCATCAGGGAATAACTGAAAGGGAGATCGAGCCTGACGCGTTTGGTAAGAACCACTACTCGTTGTGCAATATTCACCGCCTCATCCGCTACCCTTTCCAGATCGTTGTTGATCTTGATCGTAGCAATGAGAAACCGGAGATCAATGGCAACGGGCTGATGCAGAGCCAGGATCTTCAGGCATTCTTCTTCCACATCCACTTCAAGTTCATCTATCTCATGGTCGCTGTTGATGATCTTTTCCGCGAGAGCGGCATCTCTCAAATCAAGGGCCTTGACAGCCATCCGAACACGCTCTTCTACCATGGCTCCAAGAGAGAGAATTCTTTTTTTTAGTCTTTCTAATTCCTTATGAAGATGGACGGGCATGGGGCTTTCCTTTCTATCCGAAACGGCCTGTGATGTAATGCTCAGTCTGTTCGAGTTTTGGTTTGGTGAAAAGGGTCTCTGTGTCGTCCACTTCGATGAGTTTTCCCAAGTAGAAAAATGCGGTAATATCAGACACCCTGGCCGCCTGCTGCATGTTGTGGGTGACAATTATGATCGTATACCTCTTTTTCAATTGGTATATCAATTCCTCAATCTTCTGGGTGGCAATCGGGTCCAGGGCGGATGCCGGCTCATCCATAAGAACCACTTCAGGCTCCACCGCGAGTGCCCGCGCAATGCAAAGCCGCTGTTGCTGTCCTCCTGAAAGGCCCAGGGCCGACTCGTGAATCCTGTCTTTGATTTCATCCCATAGAGCCGCCTGTCGCAGACTTTTCTCAACCCGCTCTGAAATGATTGCCTTGTCTTTCACGCCGTTTACTCTCAGGCCGTATGCGACATTATCAAAATTGCTCTTGGGAAAAGGATTAGGTTTTTGAAAGACCATGCCGACACGACGGCGAAGGCTGACCACGTCCAGATCAGGCGCATAGATATCCTCATTATCCAGCAGAACCTCGCCTTCCACCCGACTAATGGAAATCAGATCATTCATCCGGTTCAGGCAGCGCAGCAGAGTGCTCTTGCCACACCCTGAAGGGCCGATAAGGGCTGTGACCTCATTGACGCCAAAATCAAGGGAGATGTTATGCAGGGCATGGAAATCACCGTAGTAGAAATCCATATTCCTTGTTGTCATTTTTGTAGTTTTATCCATCACGAATCCTGTATGTTCTACCTAAGTTGAGCGATTAGGAACGGAGACGGAATAACTTTCCCAAGTAGGCGCATAGATTTGGGTCAAATTTGTTCGATCTCAAATCACAAAAGTTGATGGAATAGCAAGCTATTTTGATGCTTTTGTGATTTGAGATCGGGCAAAGATGGCCTGAAGCTGTGATGCATAGTTGAGGAAGTTATTTCGTCCCCGTTCCTTAGCCTTTAGCGGTTAGCTATTAGTTTAATGATTACAAAATGTTTTCCTATTATAAACTTTCACCCACTGGGTACAATTCCCAATTAACGTAATGCCTTGATTTTTCAAAGCTAAACGCTAATGACTAACAGCTGATTGCTCAATTTATGTTCTAATCAGCGTTCGTCAGCGAATTCCTTAAATCAACATCCCCGATGTCTCACATCCGCCTTTGCAGACGAGCCCGGTAGATAATGGCAACAAGATTCAATCCCAGCACAAGTGCAATCAACACAAGCGCTGTCCCATACTGGAGATGCCGCGTAGATTCAATCTCAGTGCCGGCCGTGGCCAGGACGTAGATATGATAGGGAAGCGCCATGATTTCATCAAAGACGGAAGTGGGCAAACAAGGTGTATAGAATACGGCTGCCGTAAACATGATAGGCGCGGTTTCTCCGGCGGAACGGCTGACACCCAGGATAGCCCCTGTAAGGATGCCCGGCAACGCAGCGGGCAGAACCACGCGATAGACAGTCTGCCACTTGGTGGCTCCCAGGCCGAGAGAGGCCTCCCTGTAAGTGTCCGGGACAGCGCTCAGGGCTTCTTCAGAGGCCCCGATAATCACGGGCAGGGTCATGGCGCCAAGGGTCAAGGCGCCTGAAAGGATGCTGACGCCAAAATCCAGCCAGACCACAAAGAAAGCCAGACCAAACAGCCCGAAGATAATGGAAGGGATGCCTGCAAGGTTATTGATGCCGAAACGAATAAGACGGAGTATGCGTCCCTCACCGGCATACTCATGAAGATAGACAGCAGAGGCAACTCCTATCGGAAGGGCCACCAGAATAGCGCCTATGCAAAGGCAGAGGGTGCCGACGATGCACGGCAGGATACCCCCCCGGGTCATGCAATCAATGGGCGGCTGGGTCAGAAATGTCCAGGTGATAGCCCGCCATCCCTTTGCCACAAGAAAATAAACAATGATCAGCAGTGCAACTCCATTGATAGCAGCCGAGAGCCTGAAAATCCCGAACATGATAGCCTGAGTCAATTTGCGACGTCGCGTAAGAGACATTGATCCGTTCATAGATAAACCTTTGTCAAGACTCCGTCAACCGGTCAAAGGGTCGAGGCCCCCACCTGCTTGTATCGATGGGAGACGTGATCCGCCACAACATTGAAGATGAGAGTAAAGGCAAACAACACGATGCCCGTGGCGAAGAGTGCGTAGTAATGTTCCCCCCGAAAAGGGGCCTCTGCCATTTCCGCGGCTATGCTGGCAGGCATGGGCCTCACCGGATCAAATATCGAAGTCGGCACCATGGCGGCGCCGCCGGCAATCATAAGCACCACCATAGTCTCACCGATTGCCCTGGACATTCCCAGAATAACTGCGGTGCAGATGCCGGAAATCGATGCAGGGAGGATGACCCTGGCGATGGTCTCCCAGCGGGTGGCCCCCAGAGCGAGTGATGCCTCTTTGAGTTCCGTGGGTACGCTGAAGATGGCGTCCTCGGAGATGCTGGAGATGGTTGGAATGGACATAAAGGCCAGCATCAGCGCAGCGTTAAAGAGATTCAACCCTGTAGGAATACCAAGCACTTCCTGAAGGAAAGGGGCCACTACGACCATCCCGAAGAAACCAATCACCACGGAAGGAAGAGCCGCGAGCAGCTCCACGATCGGCTTGATCCATTCCCGGAGGCGCCGGGAAGCGGCTTCTGCAAGATAAACCGCTGTCAGCACCCCAAGTGGAACCGAGATAACAGCAGACAGGCCGGTTACTGCTATGGACCCTACGATGAGCGCAAAGATACCAAAATCTGCAGGGTCATCGGTCGGGTACCAGTAACGTCCAAACAGGAAATCGCTGACAGAAACGCTCTTGAAAATGGGAAGACCTTCCATAAACAGAAAGACGACAATAAGAGCGAGGGTTGTTATAGAGCCAATTGCGACAAAAAAGAAAAATAACCGGATTGCCCGTTCC
>MAXM01000090.1 GCA_001751015.1 Desulfobacterales bacterium C00003106 | reverse complement strand
ACGTAATGTTAGCCGCGGTGGTCGGGTTGTTTGTTATGCTATTTCTGGCATTTTTTCTTGAATACATTCAACAACATCAAGATATCAAGAATCGTGATGTATCGTAACATGCTGAATGAATTAAACTGCAAACCATTGTTCCCTTAATCCCCCTTGGAATCAAAAGTTTTTTTCAACCTGTGCGGTTAGCCATTAGCGTTTAGCATTGAAAAGGGGTGGAAATGAGAGATGTTAGAGAACTTAATCAACAGGTCAATGAGGTAAAGAGGATGCTGAACAGTTTTATAAAAGCTAACCGCACAGGTCGGATTTTTTTAGGGAATTCTTGCCTGTCGAGAGAAGGCCCTTAGGGACTCGGAAATAAATAATTGCCATTGATCGCAAGGAAAAGCGCGGTAATATATGGATGTTATATATGAATAGGAAAAAAGATAAGCGTTCAGTGCGGACGTTCAGGGTTGCCGGGAAAGGAATCGAATGAAGTTCAAGGGAATAATACTGGCGGGCGGATCAGGGACACGGCTGCACCCGTTGACGTATTCGGTCAGTAAACAGTTGATGCCTGTATACGACAAGCCTATGATCTATTATCCGTTATCGGTTCTCATGCTTGCCGGAATTCGGGAGATCCTCATTATCACAACACCGAGGGACAATGATCTTTTCTATGGATTACTTGGAGATGGAAGCAGGTGGGGGATTCAATTAAGCTATGCCGTGCAGCCGAGCCCTGAAGGGCTTGCCCAGGCATTCCTGATCGGGGAAAGGTTTGTCGGGTCAAACCCTGTTTCCCTTGTCCTTGGAGACAATATCTTCTATGGCCACGGATTTCCGGAAAAGTTGCATCACGCCACCAGCCATACACAGGGCGCTACTGTCTTCGGGTATTATGTGCGCGACCCCGAGCGTTATGGGGTTGTAAGCTTTGACAAGAACGGAAAAGCTGTCGCGTTGGAAGAAAAACCCGCGAATCCCATATCGAACTATGCGATTACAGGACTCTATTTCTATGACAACGATGTGGTGGAGATTGCCAAAGGGATCAGACCTTCCGAGCGGGGCGAACTGGAGATAACTGACGTAAACATGGCCTATCTGCGCCGGGGAGACTTGATGGTGGAGATTCTGGGGCGCGGGATAGCCTGGCTTGACACGGGCACACACGCCTCCCTGTTTGATGCTGCAAACTATATCAGGATAATAGAAGATCGCCAGGGGATGAAGATCGCCTGTCCCGAAGAGATCGCTTACCGGATGGGATATATAGATGCGGCACAACTGAAAAAACTAGGGGATTCTCTGAAGAAAAACAACTATGGCAAGTATCTGCTTGACCTGTTAGGAGACCTTTGAAAAACGTGACGTTTTTTATCAGGCAAGGAAGGTGAGAGTCTTAAGAGAAGGAATACATTGACTATTTTGATGACTGAAATTTTATGACTGACACCGCATCACGTAAAAACGGGTGTTTTGCAAAGCTTTCATTGCGGGGGGATGCGTAATTATGGAGTTTATGCCTGCACGGATTCCGGATGTGGTGGTAATCAAGCCTGAGGTCTTTGGCGATGACCGGGGTTTTTTCATGGAGACATGGGAGGCGCGCAGGTTTGCCAAAGCGGGTATTGACGTTGAATTCGTCCAGGACAACCATAGCAAGTCGAGCCAGGGGGTCTTGCGGGGACTCCATTATCAGATTCGCAGACCACAGGGCAAGCTTGTCCGGGTCGTGGCAGGAGAGGTCTTTGATGTGGCGGTTGACCTGAGAAGAAGCTCTGGGACATTCGGCATGTGGGTGGGCTCCTTCCTCTCTGCCGATAACAGGCGAATGTTGTGGATTCCGCCCGGCTTTGCCCACGGTTTCTATGTAACTTCTATATCAACTGAATTTGTTTACAAGTGTAGCGCGTTCTATGCGCCGGAAGACGAGCGGAGCATTGTCTGGAACGATCCTGACCTGGCGATCGATTGGCCGCTGATAAATGGCAAACCACCGACGGTTTCGCAGAAGGATAGCCAGGGGATATCCTTGAAAGATGCGGAGACATACCCATGATCAAGTGTTTTTTGACCGGCGCAACCGGACAGCTCGGTGTGGAACTGCAGCACACATGCCCGCCGGATGTCGAACTCAAAGGGGTGAGCAGAGATGCACTCGATATCTGTCAGGATCAGGTTGTTTCAGAGGTGGTTGGCCGGTGCCGGCCGGATATTATTATTAATTGCGCTGCATACACCGCGGTGGACAGGGCGGAGCAGGAATCGGAACATGCCTTTGCCGTAAACGCCCGGGGCGCGGCCAACATTGCAAAGGCCGGTGTAAAGTGCGGGGCAAGGGTGATCCATATCTCTACGGACTTTGTATTTGCAGGGACAGGACCGGTTCCTTACAGGCCGGACGATGCAACAGGCCCTGTTAATCTTTACGGCGCAAGCAAACTGGAGGGCGAGAAGAGAGTATTTGATATTACGCGCGGCAGTTGTCTGATTCTTCGCACGGCGTGGCTCTATTCAAGGCATGGGCGTAATTTTGTCAACACCATGCTGCGCCTTATGAAGGAGCGCGATCTCCTCCGCGTAGTGGATGACCAGATAGGAACCCCCACCTGGGCGAACGGGCTTGCCAGGGCTATATGGAAGTGTGTAACCATCTCTGACATGCATGGGATACACCACTGGACGGATGCAGGCGTGGCCTCGTGGTACGATTTTGCCGTGGCGATTGCCGAAGAAGGGATAGCGCTCAAGCTCCTTGGCCATTCCATTACTATCCTTCCGGTGCCTACCAAAGAATATCCTACCCCGGCCAGGCGGCCGGCCTGCAGCGTGATAGACACATCTTTGACCCGTCGGGTTCTGGGACTGACTCCACCCCATTGGCGGGTAGCATTGCGTCAAATGCTTCAGGAATACAAGGAGCGCTCCAATGAATAGACTGCTTGTTACCGGCGGGGCAGGCTTTATCGGCGTCAATTTTGTCAACTACTGGCTTGCCTGCCATACTATGGACAGGGTTGTTGTTCTCGACGCATTAACCTATGCGGGAAACCGAAAAAGTCTTGCAGATGTTCAGGACAACCCTCTTTTTCGTTTTGTCCATGGCGACATACGCAACCAAGCCTTAGTCGAGAAGCTGTTGCGTGAAGAAGAGATCGATACCATAGTCCATTTTGCGGCTGAATCGCATGTAGACCGCTCCATACAAGGCCCTGATCCTTTTATCGAAAGCAACATAATAGGGACGTATACCCTTCTCAAGGCTGCCGAGAGGGTATGGCTTGATAACGGGCCAATCCCGCACCGCTTTCATCACATCTCTACCGACGAGGTATTTGGTTCCCTTGGACCGGATGATCCCGCGTTTACCGAAAGTACGCCGTATGCACCAAACTCACCCTATTCAGCGAGCAAGGCTGCTTCCGACCACTTGGTGCGTGCCTATCATCACACCTATGGACTGAATATTACTATCAGCAATTGCTCCAATAACTATGGACCGTACCAGTTTCCCGAGAAACTTATACCACTGCTTCTTCTCAATATACTCGAAGCCAGACCCCTTCCCATCTATGGAGATGGGATGAACATACGGGACTGGCTATATGTGGAGGACCACTGCCGAGGTATAGAGCTGATATTGAAACAGGGAGAACCAGGGGAGGTCTATAACATCGGAGGCAACAACGAAAGGACCAATATAGAGATTGCCCGGTTGCTCTGTATGCATGTTGACCGGCTTTTTGCCGAAGATCAAGCCTTAAGGAAACGATATCCCAGGGCGGCTCCGGCCCGGGGCGAGCGATCAGAGAGACTTATTGCCTATGTTGAAGACCGGCCGGGACATGACTGGCGTTATGCAATCAACACAGCAAAGATCTCAAAAAGGCTTGGTTTTGCACCTGCAGAGTCCTTTGAAACCGGGTTGGCAAAGACCGTGCAATGGTACCTTGGCCACGAGCATTGGTGGAGGTCGATAAGAAGGGGAGAACATATTGAATCTGAATGTTGATGGCTTCGTGAAAAGTCCGGCTCTTGCGTTCTAAAATATAAGAGGCTAAGGAACGGGGACGAAATAAGTTCCCCAAGTAGGCGCATAGATTTGGGTCAAATTTGTTCGATCTCAAATCACAAAAGTTGAAGGAATAGCAAGCTATTTTGATGCTTTTGGG
>MAXM01000089.1 GCA_001751015.1 Desulfobacterales bacterium C00003106 | reverse complement strand
GGCAGGGTCGTGCGGTTTGAAGTTTTCTTACTCTTTCTTTTTGCAGTATCAAGGTATTATCTTCCTTCAATTCCCGCCAAGACTCTTGATCCTTTTCCGCAATGCCTCTATCCGCTCAGGGTCTCCCTTGAGCAACTCTGAGGCCTGTTTGAAGTGGTATCTTGCATTTTTTCTGTCTCTCTTCTGTTCAAAATAGACTCCCAGATTGTAGTGCGCCTCTCCGGAGTTTCCTGTCTTGTCATAGGCGTTACCGAGATGGAAATAGGCCTCCGTGAAATCCGGGTCAAGCGAGACAAGGCGCCGGAGCTCTTCAATGGCGTCATGGGGATTTCCGGTTTCAAGGAAGCACCTTCCCAGGAGAAAATACCCCTTTCTATCCTTTGGTCGAAAGGCCAGAGCGCCTTTCAGTATACTCATGGCCTTTTCATAGTCTCCCGCAAGAAAGTAGGACTGGCCTATATCCAGCAGGATATCCGGGTCAGCAGGATTACAGGAAATGGCCTTATTGAACAGATTGAGGGCGGATTCTCTCTGGTCCTTTCTTTCCGAAACAAGCGCCAGACCATAGTACGCAAGGCAATTGTCAGGGTTTTCGGCAAGAGCAGCCGTAAAACGTCTTTGGGCAACATCAGCGTCTCCATACAGGGCAATCAACCTTGTATGCGCCTTGTTGAAATCATAAGGGTCAATCTTGCGGGAGGGTTGGGCCCACTCAGGATGATTCTGCGTCTGGGTGTCGATATAGGCAAGACGATCCTCAACAGCCGGATGAGTCGTCAGATACGTAGGGATTTCGTTGGGTCCGAACCAGCGCACCGTGCGGATTTTTCTTAGTATGTTACGGAGCCCGTCCGCGCCGTATCCGGATCGAACAAGACACCTCATCCCCACATGGTCGGCCTCGGCCTCGTGTTCGCGACTGTACTTGAGCTGCAGGGACTGGCCTGCGGCAATCGATCCGATGGTAATTGCGCTTGCCACTTCACCTCCGCCCCCGAGAAAAATCCCGGCCAGCATGCCGGCTAATGTCGCCATTCCGATCTTTCCGGAACGCTCAATCTGTTTTGAAATATGCCGGCAGGAGACGTGAGCCATCTCATGGCCCAGGATACCGGCAAGCTCATTTTCGCTCTGCATTGCCGCAAAAAGGCCGGAGTTGATAAAAACATGCCCTGCCGGCGCTGCAAAGGCATTATATGTCTCTTCCTTGACCACATAGAAATGATATGTGAACGCGCTGTCAGGGCAATCCTTTTCTATTCGTCTTCCGACTTTGGTGACATAGTCTATGATAATAGAGTCATCTATCAGGGTCAGTTGTTCTTTTACATGGACAAGAAATTGCCTGCCGAGTTGGCGTTCCTCTTCATGAGTCAAGCTGCAACAGGTAGCGCAATAGGCATGAGACCGCAATATAGGGGAAAACTGGACTGCAAGCCAGTACAGGACAATAACACAGGCAATAACACCCGCGCGCCACTGCTGACCATTGACCCTCCGCCGGCATCGGTCCGGGCAGGATATTCTGCGATGGCGTAGTATCTGTTTCTTCATCCTATGAGTTATTCCAACTTATTGACCTGTGCGGTTAGCTCTTAGCACTTAGCTTTTGGATAAAACTGTTCTATAGACCTTCACATAAATAATTGCACGGCGTTATCGGTCAAAATCCTCGACAACGTACCCCAATGTACGCCTTACTCGAATTTTTCCCTCTNNTTCAATGCTAACGGCTAAACGCTAATGGCTAACCGCACAGGTTGCAACTTATTGAGAACTTAGGAACGGGGATGGGATTTCAGAACGATGCCGGGATTTGTGCATTATCTGAAACTCTTTTTCGAAGACTCAGAGATGATAATCAATTAAGGTATTCAAGTCAATTGCGCATATTGTTTTTTTCCTCTTTCCTTATTTGGTGAAATGTTTTAAGAAATGCGTATTATTCTCAAGTTTGAGGTTTCGTGACGAATTACTATGGATAACAGGAAAATCCATTTTGTCAGTCTTGGGTGTCCCAAGAATCTGGTTGACAGTGAAATGATGCTGGCAAGTCTGAGTCGTGCGGGATGGGCAATTACTCCTGATCCGCACAACGCGGACTGCATTGTTGTAAATACGTGCAGTTTTATTCAGCCTGCGGTTGAGGAGTCGATCGACACCATACTCAAGATGGCGAGGCAGAAAAAAGAGGGCCAATGCACGCGGCTTGTTGTCGCGGGGTGTTTTCCTCAGCGATATCAGGAGACGCTCATAAAAGAACTGCCCGAGGTGGACGTCTTTCTCGGCACAGGGGCCTTTGACCGGATTGCATACGCTGCAGAGGGGAAGAACAGCGATCTTCGGATGATCCTGCCATTTCCCGGGCAGGTGTCGCCTCAAGGAAACGAGTCTTTGAGGATTTGCACAACACCGCAGTATATGGCCTACTTGAAGATAGCGGACGGGTGTTCCAACCGCTGTACGTACTGCATAATTCCCAGGCTCAGGGGACAGTACCGGAGCCGCCCCATGCCGGAGATCCTTGATGAGGCACGCAGGCTCGCGGCCTCGGGTGTACGAGAACTCATCCTCGTGGCGCAGGAGACCACTTCCTACGGCATGGATCTCGCAGACGGCGGCACCCTTGCCACACTCCTGAGAGAACTGACGCAGATCTCCGGTCTAATCTGGATCCGTTTTCTTTACGCCCATCCTGATCGAATAGACAATGATCTTATCGATACGGTGGCACAGCACGACAAGATATGCAGCTATTTTGATGTCCCGGTGCAGCACATCAGTGAAAGGATTCTGAAACGAATGGGGCGGCCCCACAACAGCAGGAAGATCATCGCCCTGCTTGATAGAATCAGGACGCGGATACCGGATGCCGTAATTCGAACTACCCTGCTTGTCGGATTTCCCGGCGAGACAGGCAACGATTTTGACCGGCTTGTTGATTTTGTCGAAGAGGTCCGGTTCGATCATCTCGGGGTCTTCGTCTATTCCGACGAAGAGGACCTGGCGGCCTTTCATCTGCAAGACAAGATCGCAGAACAAGTAAGCAGGGAGCGCAGGGAAATCATCATGTTGCGTCAGGCCGCGATTTCAAAAAAACTGAATCAAAAGCGAGTAGGGACCAGACTGAAAGTCGTAGTGGAAGGAGAATGCAAAGAGGCTGGCATTCTTCAGGCAAGGGCCTTTCTTCAAGCGCCGGATATCGATGGCGTCACTTACGTCTCAAAGGTAACAGCGCGCCAGGGAGAATGGCCCGATGTCCGGATTAAAGAAGCATCTGAATACGATCTCGTTGGAGAAATTATATGAATGAACTCAAAGAAAGGATTATGGCATCATCATCGTCCGACCTCTCCGGGATAGAAGAAGCTCTCGATAAGGGGCTCAATCCATGTCTGGCACTCATTTCAGATGTTGCAGGACATATCCTTTTTGCCGGAGGGAAAAGGATTCGCCCTCTTTTGATGGTATTATCGGCACGGCTGTGCGGCTATGCAGGTAATGACGACAAGGCGGTCTCTGTGATGTTTGAATATCTCCATGCAGCCACGCTCCTTCATGATGATCTTGTGGACGGGGCGGATGTCCGCAGGGGCAGGCAGGTCTCCCATCTGATCTGGGGAAATTCGACTACCGTGCTGGTCGGAGATTTCCTCCTTGCAAAAACGATCTCTATCGCTGCCGATACCGGGCACATGGAGATAGTCCGGACGATAAGCGATGCAATCAGCCGGATGGCGGAAGGAGAGATTCATCAGCTTGCAAACAGAGAAAAAATCGATGTGGATGAAGCAGAGTATATGGAAATAATCCACAGGAAGACCGCATGTCTTATCCAGGCTGCGTGCCGCGTGGGCGCTATATTCGCAAGCGCATCCGCTGAACGGGAAAAGACCATGTCAAACTATGGGCGTGATCTCGGCATCGCCTTTCAGATGGTTGATGATCTGTTAGACTACACGGCGGACACGAAGGTCCTTGGCAAATCAACAGGGTCCGACCTGAGGGAAGGGAAGATGACACTTCCGTTGATCTATGCTATTGGCCGGGCGCAAGGCAAGGACAAAAAGCGGATGCAAGAGATCATCCGCGACCGTGCTTCTTCCGAATCCGCGATACACGAAATGCTCGGATACTTGAAAGAATATGGAGGCATTGCCTACACCTCCGAAAAGGCAAGCCAGTATGCCGAAAAGGCCAAACAGAGACTTGCCATCTTCGAAGACTGCGACGCCAAAACCATCCTGACGGATCTTGCCGACTACACCATAAAGAGAAAGGAATAGGAAATGCCAAAAAAGCCTTGTCCCGGAACATGGTTTGGGGTTATGATAATTTTTGACTATAGACCTTCACATAAATAATTGCACGGCGTTATCGGTCAAAATCCTCGACAACGTACCCCAATGTNNTGTGCAATTAATTATCTGAAGGACTATAAGCCCTAACCGTTCGCTATATTTTCTGTCAAATATATGGAAAAGAGCATGGCCATAAGAAAGGTAACAACATATCCTGCTGATGTTCTCCGCCGGAAGGCGAAAACAGTGACGGAAATTGACGGCAATATTCAGAGATTGATCGACGATATGGCCGAGACAATGTACAATGCCCCGGGCGTGGGACTTGCAGCCAATCAGATAGGCGAACTGCGTCGTGTAATCGTGGTTGACACCGCGCAAGAGGAAGAAGAGAGTAAACGCGAGCTGATAGCGCTTATCAATCCGGAGATCCTTGAAGTCGAAGGGAAGCACGCCATAGAAGAGGGGTGTCTCAGCGTCCTTTATTTCAGGGAAGAAATCCCGCGGTCCGAGAAGGTCCTTGTAAAAGCGCTCGACAGGCACGGAAATCCGATCGAGCTAAGCGCAGAAGGGATCCAGGCAATTGTACTGCAGCATGAGATCGATCATTTGAACGGAGTGCTTATCATCGATCACGTGAGTTCCCTGAAACGAAGCCTCTACAAACAAAGGCTCAAAAAAATGCTGCAAGAAAAGAAATAATGTTCCTAAGAAACTATTCATCTTCTTGCGCCACATCTAAACGTCTCATCACCGAACCAAGCTTTTGGCGGGAAGTCACTTTCTTGTCTCTCCTGTCATCGATCGTAATTGTCGTAACAACGCGCAGAACCCCCTTTTTAAACGGAATCTCGTGTACTTTTCCGGCCATGTTCAATATCTCTTCGATCTCTCCGTCAATCACCGTTCCCATGGCAGTTACTTCAAAGACGGCCCCCGCCTTTTCCAGGACCTTGATACATTCGGCAACGTAGTTCCCCACACTCGGCGATGAAGTTCCCAATGGAATAACATTAACAGTAGCAATAGGCATTGTTCCTCCTGTCGTCTGAAGCGAATTGTTGAAAAATATCAACATGTGCTGTCAGCATTGGATGAAGAAAATCCCCAAGGACCTTGCACAATCATCCCCGGATAGATACAATTAAAATGAGGGTACAATGGGTGCAATACGGATACTCTTCCGCCAATACTTTTTTATCGATCCCCAATACGTTCAAACAGTTACACGCTTCAATATCTGACTATCCATTCCGCTTGTGCCAAATCAGGATCAGAATATGTAATGATGTGATCAAAACAATAGAGAAATGCTCCGGATGTGTAAAGAAAAAAGGGAAAGCGAATCCGCTTTGTCGAAAACGGAAGTCATAGCCGGGAGTCCCTTACACCCAAACAGCAGGACATGAATCAAGGGGAAAATATGGCAATTTCGCAATTGCAAGCCAATTACGAAGAGGTGACACATGCGCCTTTTACTGACGGCCTGACCGGTGTATTCAATCACGGCTTTTTCCATATATCACTGGAACGGGAAATGGAGAAGGCCGCAAGGTACGAAGTGACCTTTACACTGGCCTTCATCGATATTGACTGGTTTTCGAATTTCAACAAACAGCACGGTTCTGTGGAAGGAGACCGGAACCTGAGGGAAGTGGCCACAGTAATTAAGGAAAAAATCCGCCAAACCGATCTTGTGGCAAGATATTCAAGCGATGTGTTTGCCGTTATCCTGATGAAGCCTGATGTTGAGGTTGTCACGAGGGTTGCGGAGCGAATCAGGAATGCGGTGGAAAAACGGACATCCGGCAACCTGACTGTCAGTATAGGGCTTGCAGCCTTTCCTCGAGACGCCAAAAACAAAGAAGACCTTATCAGGGAAGCAGGAGAGGCATTGTCGTACGCCAAGCTCAGGGGGAAAAACAGGATATCTTCTGCGAGAAAAAAGGAACGGATAGTTTCCGGGGAAAAAGCAAAGATATTGGTTGTAGACGATGAGCCTGCAAATCTGCGAGTGCTGGAAAACCTTTTTGTGCCTTCAAATTACGAGGTATACAAGGCCGAGACCGGGAGAGATGCCTTGTACCTGGCCAGAAAGGCCGGTGTCGACCTGATTATACTGGACGTCTTGATGCCCGACATGAACGGCTATGAGGTCTGCCGGCGGTTGAAAGAAGATGAGGCATTGCGGCTCATACCGGTAATAATGGTAACCGGCATGCAGGAAACAGGGGCCAGGATCAAGGGGATAGATGCCGGGGCGGACGACTTTATTGGCAAGCCGTTCAACATGGTGGAACTGATGGCCAGGACAAAGTCCCTCATAAAAGTGAAAGCTCTCAATGACAACCTCATAGACTTTGAAAATGTTCTAATCTCTCTGGCAAATGTGGTCGAGGCAAAAGATGCTTATACCGAGGGACATACCCAGCGCGTCGCGAATATGGCTGGAATGTTGGCCAGGAAAATGGGCCTGTCCACACAGGAGACCAAGGCGATAAGGCTTGGCGGTATCCTGCACGACATTGGGAAGATAGGCGTTGCTGACAGTGTTCTGAATAAGCCGGGCGCCTTGACCCCGGAAGAGTGGGAAAGCATAAAGCTTCACCCCAAGACAGGCTATAATATATGTTTGCCTTTGAAAAAGATGCTCGGGTCCGCACTGGACGTCATCCGGCATCATCACGAAAAGCTTGATGGAACAGGCTATCCTGACGGTCTGAAAGGAGAGGAGATCTCTTTGTCAAGCAGGATCATGGCCGTAGTCGACATATATGACGCCCTTGTCACAGATCGACCCTACCGTAAGGGGATATCTGAGAAAAAAGCGCTGAAGATTATTTCCCGTGAAGCGGACGAAGGAAAACTGGACAAAGAAGTGATCACGAATCTAACAGAAGCTGTCGGAGGATGAAAGACCTCCTACCCCCGTCGTTTCGACTCCGTCCCCGTTCCTAACCGTGAATCCCGGGTCTCGTATTCACGGTTCATCCGGGCAATATAGCCTTGATCTGCAAAACTGAAATATCCGTTGTCTCCTATCACCAGATGTTCATGAACAGCTATCCCGATGACCCTGCAGGCAAAGACAAGCTTGCGTGTTATGGAGACGTCGTCTGCGGACGGCTTTGGATTGCCGGAAGGATGGTTGTGGGCAAAAATAAGCGCAGCAGCATGATGATTAAGGGCGGCGATTACAACCTCCCTCGGATAGACAGAACTCGCGGTTAATGTGCCTTCAAAAAGCGTCTCCGTTGCAATGACCCTGTTTTGGGCATCGAGAAAGAGAACCTTAAAGCACTCACGGTTCATGTCCCTCATGCTGTGGTATAGATAATCGAACAAATCCTTGGAGTTACTTACAGGATCCTTGTTTATCAGTTTCTTTTCAAGATACCGATCGCAGACCGCCTTTATCAGTTTGATCCCGAATAGATTTTTCGGTCCGACACCTTCTATTTCGCAAAGCTGGTCAGGGGACGCCTCAAAGACGCCTTGCAGGGTTTTGAACCGCTTCAAGGCGGCTTTGGCGGCATCCTTGCAATCCTTTCGCGGAGTGACAAGCGTCAAGAGGAGTTCAATCACCTCATAGTCATGGAATCCAGACAGCCCTGACGCAAAAAACCTCTCTCTCAGCCTCTGCCTGTGGCCTTTTCCCTTATGCACGAACCCGGATTTTTCTCCCTCACTCTCACCCATAAGCGCTAAAAGGATAACCAAACCTCTTTTTTTCTATTTTTCAAATAAGTTTCTCCGTCTAAGGCTCGCCATACAAATCACGGCCACACAAAGGAGAAACATAGTGGGCATTTGTTCGATGGTTTTCGGCTCTTCGGCAGGCAACGTCGCGTCGTCAAGAGAAAGGTCGCCCTGTGTCAAACCCAGTGCAGAATACCGGCCTACTGTCACTAAAGGAGCCATGTCGGAGGCAATACCACCCCTGGTATCGACTTCCCGAAACTGGATATCTGTAAGGATATCAGAAAACGGGTCCAACGGGACATTGAACCCACAGTCCTGGAAGTCGAGCTTGCATTCAGATGATTTGATCTTTTGAGTGGCGAAAACCGATCGATCATCAGTGAAAGCGAATCTACCCTCGGTTTCTTCTGCAACCGGGGGTATGCCGTCTGTATATTTATGGCCGGTGTCATAAATGCCGGCATCACAAGGAATAACACCGGCGATTCCGACTATTACCGCAACCGTGACAATCATGATCAATGAAGCTGGTTTTTTCATTGCCTTTCCTTCATGGAACATCATAAAATTACCTCCGTTCTCTCGTTTTTTCTTCCATCTTTTTTTCCTATAGCAATTCTTTTTGCAATCCCTCCAGGGTTATAGGGAAGGAACCGACATGGAGAACACCCTCTATTTTTCAGAAAAGCGGCTATCTGAGTCAGATTGTCGCTGGTTGCCGTGATTCCGGGCACAAGAGGCACCCTTGGTACAATTTTGACATCCGACTCCTTAACAAGATCAACGAAATTACGCAGTATCTGTTTATTGTGTTTGCCCGTATAACACTGATGCTTATCAGAATCAAGTAATTTGATGTCAAACAAAATCAGGTCGATATACGGCAGGAGTCTGGCCTTAAACTCGGCCAGGTCAAACATCCCGCACGTCTCGATTGCAACATGCAGGTTGTTTGCTTTCAGTTCCTTCATTACCTTGCCGACATAGTCCATGTAGAGCGTCGGCTCACCGCCGGAAAAGGTTATCCCGCCTTTGGAGGTCTCATAAAAGATACGATCCGCCATGAGTATTTCAATCAGGCGGCTGACCGGATAGTAT
>MAXM01000088.1 GCA_001751015.1 Desulfobacterales bacterium C00003106 | reverse complement strand
GGGTGTCGGAGTATTGCCCAAATTCTACCACCGCACCCTTCCAGCACGTCAATAAAATGACATGAAATAGGCATTGCGCGGAAACATGCCTGCGAAATCCGAGATCATGACAACTCACCAGTAAATCCAATCCCCGACCTCCCGGGGATGCTTTCCTCTTATGATTCCCCCTTGTTGTCCTTGATCAATTGGCAAAAAATCGAGTTTACCAGACTATACCTCGAAAGGCCATAACTTACGATTTTTCGCCGGCCATGAACATCAATAGCTGTGTTGCTCAGGCTTGAAATAGCTTGCTATTCCGCACCTTCGCGCCTTGCTCTTGATGCTCATTGCTCACCGAAAAAAACGCAATTTATAACCTTCCGAGGTATATCAACCGTGATTTGGCAGGCTATTTGCATAAACTATTGGCATGTTGAGCAACTCCATATGCAGAAAAGGTCGATCTCATAAACGTCAGGATTACAAGAATTTTACAAAAAAGGGTATATTGATCGATCTCTATGCGTGAACCCGATATTCAGGCGCATTCAGCCAGTCTGAAAGGAGCACAATATGCAAAGGAACATCACTGAAGAGACATTACACGACTGCGCATTTATCAGTTATGGCAATGCAATGGATCAATTATTGGGTGATTTCGATATCGAGATCCCACATACATTATCACAATCCATATTTTCTCGGAATTCACAATGGATAGGCTGGTTTATCCATTCGGACGGTACCGTTGAAGTCGAAACAGAGTAGTCCGGCCATGTCTTGCATGCCTTCAGCCTTTTCGCATCGCAACATCATCATATCTTCAACCGACCCTTATTCGCAAAAACCTCAATACTTGCTATCACTCCTCACCCGCAACAAGGAACCTCACACCTCAAATCTTTTCGACCTGTGCGCTCAGCTTTTAGCCATTAGCGGTTAGCTTTTGGATAAAACTGTTCAACATCCTCTTTACTCATTGACCTGTTGATTAACATTCCCATCCCTTTTCAAGGCTAACAGCTAACAGCTAAACGCTAATGGCCAACAGCACAGGTTGAATCTTTTCAGTTGACAAACAAGTGGAACTGCGTTCATAAGAGCCAGAAGGCTCAATACTCATCAAGTTGAGAAGGCAAAAGGCATGATTTGGCAGGGGGAGTGTTTTTGTTCGTTTCATGGGCAGGAAACTCTTTACGGGACCGTCGGGATTGAAACCGGATCAGAAAAACTGTGAAAGTGTGCGATAGAAATAACGTTGGTCAACAGATAGTCGCGGACATCTCGATAGACGATCTGACCGATGAGCAATTGGCAGGACAACGCCTGATGGTGGGGTTTGAAGGTGTTAGATTCAATGATACCCTCAGATACCTTATTGATACATTGTGTGTAGGTGGTTTGATCCTGTTTTCGCGCAATATCGAGTCGCCTCAACAGTTAGCCGACCTGTGCAGATCCATCCAGGCGTATGCCAAAAGGATGGGGCGTCCCCCTCTTCTGATTTCCATTGATCAGGAGGGAGGCGTGGTTGCCCGTCTTCCATCCCCTTTTACGACCTTTCCCGGCAACCCTGCCATAGGAAAACAGGACTCGGATCAGGGAGCAATCGATTTCGCCGAGATAACGTCTCGGGAACTCAACAAGGCGGGGATTAACATGAATCTTGCCCCGGTCATGGATGTGGCTCCGATCGGGTTTGATTCTGTCATGAAAAAACGTATATTCTCTCATAACCCGGGGCGTGTGGCCCATTTGGGGTCTATAATAATCCGTTATCTCCAGAAAAACAGGATCGCGGCATGCGCCAAGCATTTTCCTGGAATCGGTCACACTACCCTTGATTCACACATGGATCTTCCTTGTTTGAATAAAGGGCGTGACGAACTCGACAGCTTCGATTTGGCGCCGTTCCGCGCCGCCCTGAAAGCAGACGTATCCGCTGTTATGCTCTCTCATGTGGTCTATATGTCCATAGATCCGGATTGGCCTGCAAGCCTTTCAAAGAAGGTCGCGTATGATCTTCTTCGGAACGACCTCGGCTTTCAGGGGACCGTGCTGACAGATGATCTTGATATGGGCGCGATTGTAAAACACTACGATATTGCTCTTATCATAAGACGGATATTGGATGCGGATATTGATATTGTTTTGCTGTGTCACACCCTTTCGACCATGAGATCGGCCTTTGAAGAGGTCATTGCAGGCATCAAAGACCTGCCCGAAGCAAGAAAACGGTGCGCCAAATCAGTCGACCGTATTTTCAGACTAAAGGAAAGATGTGTGGAGTTATCATGACAGATCCACCAAAAGATCCTATTGTTTGCAGTTATCTTCTTGAAATTCCTCACGTTTCCGCCTCTGACAACAGGTCGGATGAGCAAAGGCTGAAAAAGAGCCTTTTCGTCACATCCGGGTTGAAAGAGATAGGCATCCCGCTTTCCCTTTGCCGGGAGCTTCCCGGACTTCTGAGACGGTCAGATTACCGCATCCGGGCAGTTGTTGTGAATGTTGACCATCGGTGGGAACTGGTTGAGATAGACGATCGATATGAAAATCCTTCGTGCTACAGCGTTGCAGTGGACCTGGGAAGCACCGTAATAGCCTTTTATCTCGTCGATCTCTCGGAGGGAAGAGTGGTCGATACGGTTTCTGTGGAAAACCCGCAGATTGCGCACGGAGAAGACATCCTCACCCGAATCCAGTTTGCCTCCACAGAAGACGGGCTCCATCTCCTGCAAGGCCTGGTAATAGAATGCTTCAATCAGGCTATTGAAAGGATTTGCAAAAAACATTCTGTCTGCGTGAAAGATGTCTACGCGATCTCTGTTTCCGGAAATACGACCATGTCCCATCTTTTTCTGGGACTCGATCCGTCCGCGCTATGCAAGGAACCCTATGTCCCCGTGGTCAATACCCCTGACATGATATCCGCTGCGGAACTCGGCATATCGATTCACCCGCGCGGTTACGTATATGTCATCCCGAATATGGGGAGTTATGTCGGAGGAGATATCCTCGGCGGTATACTTGTCTCCGGCATGCATCAAACAGACGATATTTCTCTTTATGTGGACGTAGGGACCAATGCCGAAGTGGTCCTGGGAAACTCGGAATGGATGGTTGCGTGCGCCGGAGCAGCAGGACCGGCACTGGAGGGCGGGGTCCTTAAATCGGGCAAAAGGGCACAAAAAGGGGCCATAGAGCATGTGGACATCAACAGGAAAACACTGGAGCTTTCATACAGGACCATAGAAAATGGAGCGCCTGACGGGATATGCGGTTCAGGGGTGATCCGGCTTTTGGCCGAGATGTTTCTTGCGGGGCTGGTCGATTCAAGCGGGGTACTTGTTGCCAAAAAAGATCCTTTGCGAATGATTGATACACGTCACGGCAAAGGATATATAATCGTGCCTGGCGAACAAGCGGCTCACGGAAAGGATATCCTGATCACGGAGGCGGACATAAAAAACCTGATGCGGTCCAAAGGAGCGATGTTCACGATATTAAGGATCGTAACACAGAGCGTGGGAATAACCTTCAAAGAGGTCGAGCACTTTTTTGTGGCAGGCACCTTTGGAAGTTACATTGAGCCCGAAAAAGCGATCACCATCGGAATGCTTCCTGACATCCCCATAGACAAGTACAAAAGGCTTGGCAATGCTTCGGGCAAGGGGGCGGTGGAGGTCCTCCTTTCCAACCGGGCGCGCCGGGAACTAAGCAAGATCAGAGACAAGATAACCTATCTCGAAATGAACGTAAATGCGAATTTCATGTCGCAATTCACATCCTCGCTCTTTCTTCCGCATACCGACCTCTCTCTTTTCCCTTCTGTAGCAAAAAAACGGGAATGATCAGGGCATCACTCATTATTATGTCCTAAGTTGAGCGATTAGCTATTAGTTTAATGATTACAGAATGTTTTGCTATTACAAACTTTCACCCATTGGGTACAATTTCTAATGGGGGCTATCCATTTCGCTGGCACGTAATACCTTGATTTTTCAAAGCTAAACGCTAATCGCTAACAGCTAATCGCTCAATTTAGGTAAAAGGCTGAAGACTGATCCCGGACTCTTTTTCTTCTGTCCCCACCTCCTGGTCCAGGACGCGTCTAATGATTACGGCCATCTTTTGCCTGACAATGGGTTTCATCACAAACTCCCGGATGCCGATGGCCCTGGCCGTTTTTTCCGAAATCGCCTCGGTGAATCCGGTACAGAGGATGATCGGAATGTCAGGCCGGATACGCAGAATCTCCCTGGCCAGAGTTTCGCCTGTCATATCCGGCATAGTGTGGTCAGTGATAACCAGATCAAACATGGTCGGTTCTGATCGGAAGGCCTCCAGGGCCTCGACGCTCTTTGTTGACGCAGCCACTTTGTAATCAAGGCCTGCCAGCATTTGCGACACCGCATCAACCAGAGCTGTCTCATCATCAACGAAAAGTATCCGTTCGTTTTTCCCGTGGGGGACCGAAGCAAGCTCTTCGGGTTTTGCTGCGTCTTTGTTTTCCATTTTGTTTTCGATCGTGGGGAATAGTAGTTGAAAGGTGGTCCCCTTTCCCGGCCTGCTATCTACAGTGATGGCGCCTTTAAGCCTTTTCACTATTCCGTGGACCACCGCGAGTCCCATGCCGGTTCCCTCTCCCGGCCCTTTTGTCGTAAAAAAGGGATCAAAGATCCGTTCCATAATCTCAGGGGCCATGCCGTGACCCGTATCCTTCACCGTCAGTTTCTGATATCGTCCCGGAGTTATGTTCAGATGCCGGACCGCGGAATCCGAATCGATTTCAGCATCGGTCAGACTCACCTCCAGCACACCCCCTTTATCCCGCATGGCGTGGGCTGCGTTGGTGCAAAGATTCATCAACACCTGGTGTATCTGGGTCGGATCGGATAAGATAACCGCCGCCCCGGCCTTGAGATTCTGGCGGATCTCAATGGTCGCAGGCAGCGACGCATGCAGCATTTTGAGGGCCTCTTCAACAACAAGACCGATCTGTACAGGTTCTTGCGCTTCTTCGCCCTTACGGCTAAAGGTGAGTATCTGACCCACGAGATCTTTTGCACGATAACTTGCCTTGATTATACCTTTCAGCTTCTTATGAAGAGAGGTCCCCTTTGGAATCCCTGACAATGCCAACTCACTGTACCCCATGATCACCGCAAGGATGTTATTAAAATCATGGGCTATGCCACCGGCAAGGGTGCCAACAGCCTCCATCTTTTGCTTATGCCTGAGTTGCTTTTCAAGGTGCTTTTTCTCTGCATCTCTTCTCTTCAAGGATTCAGACATGCTGTTGAAGGCCGTTGCAAGCTTTCCTATTTCATCTCTGGTTTCAACCGGAACGTTTTCGGCAACTCCTCCCATTTCAAGGGTCTTGACACCTTCAGTCAATCTGTCAAGAGGTCTTGTGAATCTCCTTACCAAAAAATATATGACCGTAGAACCAATCGCCAGGAAGAGAAACCCTATCAAAATCCCTTTGAACAAGAGGGCGTTAAGCCTTTTGTCAAACAGGAATTTATCGACCGTTACGCAGACAACCCCGATTGTGCGATTCCTTTTCTGATGAAAATCGTCTTCGAAAAATAGCGAAGCTTCTGTAGAGTATGTTGAACCCGAGGTTACCGAGGCCCAGAATTCAAGTGTTCCATTGTCCTCAAAGCAAAAGGGGGATCCGTATTTTCCGAGTATCTCAAATATCCTGTGCCTGATTCTCCTGTCTGCCTCAACCTCTGTTTCTCTCTTCGTCACTTTGGGTCTTTCCCGCCTTTCCAGCATCTTTCCTTCCAGATTGAATACCGCGACTTCCATAATCTGCTCATGTTGAAAAACGCCTTCAACAGGGTCCATCAGCAGCTCTTTGTTTTCTGAAAAGACACCAATTCTGGAGTTGTAGGCAAGTATCCCTGCAAGCAATTTTCCGTTCTTCATGAGACCGTCTCTCAGGGATTTGCGTTCGCTTTGGATGAAAAAGGCGGTGAAAGAGCTGGAAATGACAAAAATCAATATCGTAAAAGCAGCAAAAACCTTGATGCCGAATCTTTCATTAAAGCTTTTCAGA
>MAXM01000087.1 GCA_001751015.1 Desulfobacterales bacterium C00003106 | reverse complement strand
ACGAGGTAAAAATGAATAAATCCGAGATATGTCCTGCTGTAACGCTAAAACCCGGTCAGAGGCTGCACGGCTTTCGTGTAGTGAGAATCGAACAGATACCGGATATTCGCGTTACGGCCTATGAGATGGAACACGAAAGCACGGGCGCCAAGGTCATCCACCTCCACTCTGACGACAGAGAAAACCTGTATTCGATCGGGTTCCGCACCCCGCCGAGGGATTCCACTGGATGCGCTCATATACTGGAACATTCCGTGCTGGCCGGTTCCGAAAAGTATCCGCTTAAGGACGCATTTAACGAGCTTGCAAAGGGGACCCTCCAGACCTTTATCAATGCCTTCACCTATCCTGACAAGACGATCTATCCGGTGGCCAGCCAGATACGGGTGGATTTTTTCAACCTGGCACGCGTCTACACTGACCTTGTATTAAGACCTCGGCTCCTGCGAGATACCTTTCGCCAGGAGGGCCATCATCTCGAATTCGAGAACCTGGAGGACACGGACACGGATCTCCGGATTTCCGGAGTAGTCTACAATGAGATGAAAGGCGTCTATTCCTCCCCTGATTCTCTTATGTACAAGGCGATCCAGGAAAAACTCTATCCCGATACTACGTATGCGTTTGATTCAGGGGGAGAGCCGGATGTCATTCCTTCGCTTACCTACGAAGAGTTCAGGGAATTTCACCGCACCTACTACTCGCCTACAAATGCGAGGTTTTTTTTGTACGGAGATATCCCGACAGAGGATCACCTGGTCTTTATACAACAGATGATTGCCGGATTTGATCATGTGCATGTTGACTCGTTCATTGAAAATCAGCCACAGACAAAAGAGCCGTTCAGGACACATGACTTCTATCCTGTGGGAAAGGAAGACGACGTAACGGGGAAGACGGTCGTGAACCTGGCCTGGATGACAGCGGAAAACACGGATTATGAAACCGTGATTCTTCTTCTGATTTGCGCCGAGGCGCTGGTTGGAAGCGCTGCAGCTCCGCTCCGCAAAGCGTTGATCGACTCAGGCCTGGGCGAAGACCTTTCTCCGGTAACCGGCCTTGAACAGGACCTGAAACAGATCGCATTCGCAGTCGGCCTGAGAGGAACAAGCCCTGACAAGGCCGACCAGATTGAAAAACTGATCCTTGAGACATTAAAGGGTGTAGCGGACGCAGGTTTTGACAGCGAACTCATAGAAGGGGCGCTTCATCAGGTGGAATTCCACGGCAAAGAGATAGTCCGCAGCCACATGCCGTATGCCATCATGCTGATGGGAAGGGTCTATCACACATGGCTCTATGATGGCGATCCGCTGATTGGTCTTAGTTTTTCGAGTATTGTCGAAAAAATCCGTCGTATGTGGAAAGAAAATCCGAACCTGTTTCAGGATACTCTGCGGACATGGTTTTTGGATAACCCGCACCGCCTTCTTTCCGTCATGGAGCCGAGCAAGACGTATACCGACGAACAGGAAAATGCCTTTAAAAGAAAAATGGCGGATCTCAAGGCCTCTTTTCCCCGCGAGAAGCTGGAAGAGATACGCAAAGAGTCTATCCTGCTGCGCGAAAAACAGATCGAGCCTGACACCCCCGAGGCATTGGCCCTTCTTCCCAAACTGAAGATAAGCCAGATCCCGAAGACCATAGAGACCATTCCGCTGTGGAAAAAGGATATCTCGGGTATTCCGGCCATGGAACATGATATCTTCACAAACGGCATTGCCTACCTTGATCTGGCGTTTGATGTATCTGATGTGCCTGAAGACCTTCAGCCATTGCTCCCCTTGCTGGCAAAGCTCAGCTCCGGCATGGGGGCGGCCGGCTTCGGATATGAGGAAATGGCGAAGCGTATTGCCGTAAAGACAGGAGGGCTTGACTGTCATCTTGCCGCAGGAATGAAGATCGATGGGAAGGGCAACTGGCAGAAGATGATCTTTCAGGTAAAGGCCCTTCACAGGAATATATCAAGCGCTGTAAAGATAGCCGCGGACATCCTGGCCGACGGAGACCTGTCAGATGACCTGCGTGCGCGGGACCTGATCGCAGAGGCAAAAAACAGGCTCCATTCGTCCATCATACCTGCCGGTCATGCCTTTGCGCGCATGACAGCAGCCGCGTCATTTTCGGTGCCGACATACCGGGACGAGGAGTGGACCGGGATAACACAGTTCCGCCTTTTGAGCCGTATTTCAGAGCGTTTTTCCGACAAAAAGGAAACCATTCGCAGGAAGCTCGCCGGCCTGCGCGAAATGCTTTTTCGCAAAGAGAGGCTTATGCTCAATCTCACCGCGGATTCAGAGGGCCTTTCTCTCCTTTCCGAAGCGGCGGCGACACTCGCAAACCGTCTGGAGAGCGGCGGCGCCCCGGGCCCGCCGAGTATCCCCGGACTGCATCCGGTTCATGCCGGGATCTCCGTCCCCGCACAGGTCTGTTATGTTGCAAAGGTTATTCGGGCGCCTTCCTATTCCGAGCCTCTTTCCGCCTCCCTGCTCGTACTGGCGCGTGAGCTTTCGAGCGGATATCTTTACAAGCGCATCAGGGTCCAGGGCGGGGCGTACGGTGGAATGTCGCTTTACGATACAATGAACGGAAACCTCTCATTCCTTTCATACAGGGACCCCAACCTTGTCAAGACCCTGGCCGTCTACAAGGACGCTGTCGACTATATCTCTAAAAAGAGGATTGAACCACAAGAGCTTGAAAAGTCGATTATCGGGACCATAGGTTCTCTCGACAAGCCAATGGACCCCTCATCAAGGGGATACATCGCTATGGTCCGCGACTTTGCGGGTCTCACCGACAACAACCGTCAGGAATTCCGCAATCAGGTGCTCAAGACCTCGCCGGAATCCATCATAGAGGCAGCAAACCGTCACCTGAAACCCGCAGCGAAATCCGGATCGGTTGCCGTGTATGCCGCGAGTGAACGTCTGACTGAGGCCAACGAGGTTCTGGACACAAAGCTGAAGATAGAAGCGCTTGTATAAAGGGAGCAATAAGGGACTCGGAAATAAATAATTGCCAGAGATTGCGCCGGATTTTGGTTCGTATTCAAGGCGCATCAAGGGGCGCATATCGAGATATGCAACTCTTGATACAACGCAGAAGATAAGCCGAAAGACAAGCAAGAATGGGGAATTAGCTGTTTCCGAGTCCCTAACATGATGAATTGCAGGCAATTATTTCTGAACCCGGTCCTTCGACGACTCCATCCATTTACGATATTCCTGCTTGCACTTTTTCTGATTATCACAGCGGGCGTATCCGGTCAGGCACGGGCTGAGACCTTCAGGGTCATGCACGTGATCGACGGCGATACGATCATACTTCCCAATCATGTGCATGTGCGCTACATCGGAATCAACACGCCCGAGATCGCTCACGACATGAAACCCTGCGAATATTTCGGGAACGAGGCAATGGAATTCAACAAGAATCTGGTCCTGGGAAAAGACGTGCGGCTCGAATTTGACAAAGAGCGGCATGACTCCTATGGGAGGTCTCTTGCCTATGTGTATCTCGATGACGGGACTGTTGTGAACGCCGCGCTCGTAAGGGAAGGTTATGCCTATGTGCTCCATCTCCTTCCCAATGTGAAATATTACGACAGGTTTTGCGCGTTACAGCGAGAAGCGATCAGGAACGAGAGGGGGATGTGGCCGGGGCTTTTTGAGACATCCAGTGGACTATACACGGGAAACAGGGGCTCGAAGAAGTTTCATCGTCTCACGTGTCCATACGGAAAGCGGATATCCCCAAAGGGATTAGTGCGGTTCAGGTCCATGAAGGAGGCCTTTATAAAAGGCTACAGCCCGTGCAAGAGGTGCTTAGGAACGGGGACGAAA
>MAXM01000086.1:3506-3628 GCA_001751015.1 Desulfobacterales bacterium C00003106 | reverse complement strand
ACTGAGCATGATCGCTCTTAGGCATAGATATTAAGCTCCGGTAATTGTCAGTTTTTCAGCAATAAATTCGTCAGCATCAATAAGTGCCTGGCTCTTTAACCAACTGAGGCGGTGCCGTGGTT
>MAXM01000086.1:942-3464 GCA_001751015.1 Desulfobacterales bacterium C00003106 | reverse complement strand
TTTACAAAGTATGTAGTTCTGCCCTTAAATATTTTCAAATTTCTTTTAAAATAAATCCATTGCCCTTGTTGCCTCAACAGCTTTTGTTCAAGTTCTAATAATTCATTATCTTCAAGTTTGATAACCCGGACAGAGCAGGCAGGTGGATTTTCAGGATGTTCAATTTCCAATATAACTAATATGTTCGAATAGAATGCCGTTATGCGGTGCTGATCTCTGATTTCATTATCAAGAAAATCGTCAAGGTCTCTTTTTAGTATTGTTGCATATGATTTTATTTCAGACTGTGTAGCTGGTTTTATTGCATCGTCTGCAATTTTACCTTCATTAAGATTCATTCGTATCTTTAAAAAATCATCTACTAAGTATCTTTCACTTTTATCAATTCCCATTAGTTTATATACTTCATGGTTCATAGTGCTTACCAGAGGCTCCAAGTCTGACTTTTTCTGTGGATTTACAAACACTAACCCGGCATTATTGCCCATCAATTTTGCTGAAGCCGCAGCAATTTCATCATACAGTCTTACCCATTCCTTGAATTTCTTTGGAGACAAATCATCAAGTGGAATCGGAAGCGACATCAAATCCTTTTTGCTGAGCACGCCGCGTTCGATCCCCCATGATGGTGATGACATATATTGCTGGTATAGAATAAAATCAGAACAAAGGTATAAAGCTAACGCTTTTAACAAATTGACATTTGATACTTCTCCAGCTATTCCAATCTGTCTCGGTGGAACCACAATGAATTCATTGGAAAAAACAGCAAAACGTCTCATCGCATCAATTATAATATGCGGTGGGCGACAGATTTTTAAAGGAACTTTACCTCGACCTTTCCTAACGTATGTTCGTGAACTATCTACAGTCTGCAAAGCTTTTACAGGAAAAGAGAAGATTCTTCCGCATCCTTGCAGAACGTCCATTATCAATTCGTTTTCACCTTCAACTTCAGAAATATGTTCCACTGGCTCATCGGCATCGGCTCTGCGGAGTTCAAGTCCTGGATGTACAAACAATTCATGTTTTTTTATAAAATCTGAGAGAAGAGGATAACGTTTACTTAAAGAGGTTAAAAGGTATTTATCCCGCACAGAACCCCACATCGCCAGCTTCCATGGCTGACTGCTTCCTGTTGCTGCTTCATATCGTGGTATTTCTCGAATCTCATCTGCATTAACAATTACTGTCCATAGCTTTTTTTTGTTTCTATCTATAGTATCATAGCGGGATAGCTGGTTTACTGCAAACGGAGCATATGTAATTATTCTGGAAGATTTGATTTCAACATTTTCATGTGACCTGGAATAAAATAATGCTGCGGCAGGGTTATGAGCATTCATAAATAATAAATGCCGAAGATTTGAAAAATTTACAACGCACCACACATCCATTTTAGTGAAAAAATGTTGCCTGAACTTTGCGGCCTGATTTAACGATTTAAAAAGTGTAAAGGCCGGCATTAAGAGTCCGATGATTCCTTTGCTTGAAAGATGCTGTGATGCTTTCCATGAAAAAGCTTCTGCAATCTGATTTTGACTTGTTGGAAATTTTTTACTGTTCTTATCAATCCATTCCAGGGCGACTCTATCACCGTTTTCCAATTTCTTCTTATTGATAACTTTCCACGGCGGATTACCCACAATCCAGTTATAGCCCTTTGTTGTTTCCTCTTTCTGCCAGACTGAATCAGGATCAAAAAAACCTTCCTGGCAGTGAAAAATATTTTTATTTCTTAAAGCCGGTAACTTAAAATTTTTATAGCATGCTTTTTCCAGATCAGGGGGATCAATATAATCAAGAAGTGTTAGAATCAGGCTGAGTTCAGTTACATTGCAGGCATCTTCATCAATATCTAATCCAAAAATGTGAGAAGTTAGGAGTCTTCGTAATTCCGATGGCTTAAGGTTGTTATCAGCAGGGCGTGGCTGTAATTCACGTTCTATAAGTCTTCTGTAGCATTGAACAAGGAATGCTCCTGACCCGCATGCGGGATCAAAAACTTTCATGCCTTTTGTTAACGGCTGCTTATTATCAAGCTCGTCAAGCATAAAGTTTACCAGATGGACTGGCGTATAATATGCCCCGTGACTCCGCCCTCTGCCCTCGGCATGCATAAATTGCTGATAGACCATTGACAGTGTTTCAATTGGGATATGCTCAAAGTTATAAGCCTCGAAATCCAGATGCATTTGTCCGGAAGCAGGATCATCTCCACAAAACGTTGATGCGACTTTTTTAATGTGTTCCGATTTTGGTGCTGATTTACCCCTTTTTGCAATAGGAAAAATTGTTCCATTTAACCATTCATCAAGTTTTTTATTAATACCATGAAATCCTGATACGGTTGCATTTCTTCCAAATACAGACTTTGGTTTAATATTCCATTGCTCAAATTTGCGATCAGAAAGAATTTTTCTGTCTCTTAAATAGCGTAAATATACATACTTACCAATAAGCGCATGGGCTGTGTTATTTGTCAGTTCTTGAGTTCGCAGCCAACCTCCAAGTTCATTCAG
>MAXM01000086.1:0-889 GCA_001751015.1 Desulfobacterales bacterium C00003106 | reverse complement strand
GCCTTGAAATCTGACAATTTTGAAAAAACATCATTTGCAGTTTTTGCAACCTCAAGGATGTTCTGGTCTTTTTTTAAACCAATCGTAGTATTAAACCTGAATCCGGGATAGAGACGAAAACACTTTGGTGTCGATACCAAGAGAAATGGGACAATATTCTGATTCCAAACCAGTTTATGAAATTTTGTGGCCTCTTCTTCAGACCTCGCCTCACAGATGTATACCATAGGAATGATGCTTTTGCTTACAGCCTGATTTTTATCATTCCCACATAAAGCATATACGCCATGTAAACCGCATTCTCTTCTTGATAGGCGGAACACATGGGAATAGCCTGAAAAATCATCAAGGCGTGATTCAGACAGATAATATGGAGAGTCGTAATAATCTAAACAGGTTAGTAATTCATTTATATCCATATTTTTTGTTCCATGGTTTAGGAAAGGAACTTGGGTTGTTTTGTGCGCGATATTATCAAATGATGTTTTGTATCATTAACTCATGTTTTTCAATTTAATAAGCTCATCCTTAACTGCTTTTGCGTCCAGCACACTTTCAATCCCAAGCATTTCTCCAAGTTTTCTATTTGTAATGTTGCGAATCTGGTTAAGGATGATACTTATAAAAAGAGGACTTAGCGCTGAAATTTTTGCAACATAATCTCTGGGATCATCACCCATGAAGAGAATGTCACCAATTGTGTGAAACCCTTTTTTAAAATTTGAGTCAGCGCCTCCAATTTTGAGATTAAAATCAGGATCAATAGTTTTGATCTGTTTAACTATCCCGAATAATGCATGCCCGTATTTTTTCCCAAAAGTTTTAAGCTTGTTTACCTGGACTCCCGCAGGTAAGCCATTGATAACATCATATACCATATGAACATATT
>MAXM01000085.1:940-2396 GCA_001751015.1 Desulfobacterales bacterium C00003106 | reverse complement strand
TTTCTCTCCCTTTGCATTTCCTGCTCATATTGCGCATCCTTTGCTGCCACTACCAGCACGTCTCCCAGATCACCACTGGACTCGTTAGCCCTGGTAATAAGTGTAACGGATCTTACAACCGTATTAGTGCGTATTCGGTTTGAGAACCTGGCAAGGGATGTATTAACATCAAGACCCCAGTCCATATCTTTCCAGACATTTTGGATGTGTTTACTCAGATATCCTATCCTTGATCTTGCCATAAGTGCGATTGAATCCCGTAGTGCCATTCCGGTTTCGTTAGTACTGGCCATTTTTTTAAGGAAATCCGGGATCTGGGACTGGATCTTTTTTTCTTTATGGCGTTTTAGCTCATAGAAAAATGCCAGTGGAACAAATAATAAATAGATAGAATACACAAGACGATCATCGATAAAATCAATGAAATTAGGTGCGGCTAAAGCACCAAATAGAGAAGATATTAAAAATATCAGTGTAATGGGAACAGTTAATAACAGGATATATACAGGCTTTTCTTTAACAAACTTAAAAGGATTCTTCAATAATTTCTTAATTGAAATTTTCTTTCGTGAAGCTATAAAAGATTTAAATAAACCATATTCAGGGTCATCCTTTGGCGGAAGTTCAATCTTATCAGGTAGTAGTTGTTCGGTAGGGAGCAGGGGAGGTTCTCCTGTGGCACCTGGTGTCATAATACTTATCATAAAAATAAACATAAAAGAACCTACTGGCAACACCATATAGATGATCGCATAGAGCATGACCGTAGTATCCGAACCCATGACACTCATCATTACACCCATGATGATAATAAATAAAGGACCTGCTACAAATGCAGTAACATATGATTCTGCGATAAGTGCAAGGGTTTCTAAGAACCCCTTTTGCTCGAACTTCGCCTTTATGGTGAACTGCTCGGATTTGCCCCTGAAATAGGTGGGTATATCACCACCACTGTCGATCACTGTAAGAAGATTATACATCAGGTCCTGGAAGTTACTTGATGGAGTAAGTTCACTAATGTTATATAGAGCAGTACGCAGGTCATTGCCAAAATAATCCATATCCCGAAGTATTACATCGACTTCTTTTGATACTTCACCATAAGTATGTCTGCTGGCACTGATAGACCTGAATACTTCAATAATGTTCATACCACTTTTACTTAATGCATACATAAAGGTCACAGCAAAAGGAAGGTATCTGTCAATACCTCCTTTCCGATTTCCTGCCAGATATTGCGGATATAATAGGAACAATATAAATGTCGTTCCTCCCAGCACTATTGTCAGAAATGTAAAGATAAAGAACACTACTATCAATTCTTTATAATCCAATATCCAGGCAGTAGATGGTCCGAATGTAAGATGTGTGATCTGGTCAGGAAGACCGATGATAATGATCACTATATATGATACGATAACACCAAGAAATGCCCCAATAAGCCCGGCAAGGA
>MAXM01000085.1:0-776 GCA_001751015.1 Desulfobacterales bacterium C00003106 | reverse complement strand
TCATTCATTGCTTGCGCCACGATTAGAATATTGATCATTCTATGATCTTCAATTTCTTCAATACTTTCTGTGGATTTATTGAATATTCAAAAATAATTGTAGATATTGCATAATAATCAGTAATGTTATTCCTTGCAAGAAAATCCAGGACTTTATGTCTGTGCCTGAGTTCATCTTTAAGGTCCTGGGGTGTCCATGCTCGTATGGTCATAATATCATTGAGTGCTTTTGATTCTCCTACTAACTGGAATTCATCTGTCATGGAATCCCATGAGAAAATATCATTAGTACGGATGTTCCTTGTCTGTGGATCAATGTCAGTGATCTCTACCAGTTTCATATTTCTTCTTACCCGCTTATTTTTAGTATAGGTCTGGGACTGAATACAAATGATATTCAGGGCCTGAATCATAGTTCTGGGTACACTGATAGGGGGGTTTTCCAGTCTGTGGATCGCTGATGCCACCGAATCCGCATGCATGGTAGAGAAAGTAGTATGACCAGTACTCATAGCCTGAAAAAGCGTTAAAGCTTCCTTACCNNCCTCTTACTTCACCAACTAAAAGGAATTCAGGCCTCTGTCTGAGTGCAGCTCGCAGTAGTTCATACATGTCAATAGCACCACGTTCATCAGCAGTAAAAGCATCTCTGGTGACAGAAGGTATCCAGTTAGGATGTGGTAATTTCAATTCACGTGTATCTTCAAGAGTTATGACCTTGGCCTGTCTGGGAATGAACAAAGCTACTGCATTAAGTGATGAAGTTTTACCCGAAGC
>MAXM01000084.1:2545-2931 GCA_001751015.1 Desulfobacterales bacterium C00003106 | reverse complement strand
TTTATCTTAAGAGATTTCCAAAAAATCTCTATTATCAGTTGTGGTGCATGCGCCAACCTCTGTAATACCGGAGGAAACGCAGGGATCAAGTCCCTAAAAGGTCTTCTGGAAAAATGGGGGAAAGAAGAGGTCCTGGCTAAAGTTGTCATAGCATGTTGTGCAGAAGAAATAATGAGACAGGCCTTTGAGAAAAACCGCAAAGCTATCTCAGGAAGTGATGCCCTGGTTATGCTCAGTTGCGCATCTGGTGTCAAATCAGCCTTCCTCAACAAATCCGATGTTCCAATAATCACTATATTGGATTCAATGGGGAATGAGATGATATCACAACAGGAAAATCCTGTAGCAACCGGCATCTGTCACTCCTGCGGACACTGCGTAATCGC
>MAXM01000084.1:0-2490 GCA_001751015.1 Desulfobacterales bacterium C00003106 | reverse complement strand
AACAAAGCCCCGGAAAACGGCTTGCAGTGCACCATAGTTCCCGAGCAGAACTGTATGTGGAAGGAGATCGAAAAAACAGCAGACTTAGCTACACTTGAAGAGCTAAGTTATATTCATAAATCCGAAGATGAAAAAAGACTCTCTTCACCTATAATAAAGGCTTCACCGCTCTTCATGAAGAAATTAGTAGGGTGGATGGCGAATAACTCAATGGGTTTTGATAGATTTATTCGGTCTTTGAAGTGATTGGGGCTAAAACATAAAGTATCAATGATTAACGACATAGGCATATCTTTCCCTATTTTATTGAGTGTAATGATTACTTTTTCAGTTAATAAAATCCGAGCGCAAGCGAAGATTTTGTTCTCCCCTGATTTAAAGTGGATATTTATCTGCGTTTATTTGTGCGAAATGGCTCAACATCGAAACAAATATATATATATATATATATATACTAAAACACGCAAACTACAGTTGGTACAATTATGAATTTTAAAAACATATGCTTATTGAGTGTTTTATTTTTGTTCATTAGTGGATGTATAAGCAGTGAAAACATGGCACAAGACAATGCAAAAAACCTAGATGAATTTAAAGTGATCACGATTGAGAATTGGGACGAACGCGAAGCAACAGTTAATTCTGATGGTAATTTAATCTACAAACGTGATGGCTCATATTATTCTCGAAATTTAGAAACAAATGAAGAAAAAATTGTTCCAACAGACTTTGCCGTGAGTATTGATGGAACTAAAACAACGCACAATATATTCATAACAGATCTTTCAAAAAACATAACTTGTGTAGATTGTCAAATCTATAAATATATAAGTTATTATGGTGAAAAGCGAACGGACGTGTCTGACGAAAAAACAGGTTGCATAAGCGTTGATGGTAAAAAAGTGGCATTTTTAGCTGATGGTTGGGATGGCAACAACAAAGGATTTTATAAGAGCCTTTATTATTATGATTTGGAATCGAAGAAAGCGCAGAAGCTGTTGTCAGATGGTAGAATCATGGAGATAGTCGGCTGGACAAGCAATAACGAAGTCATATTTTATGAAAGTATGATGGATGTTGATTTTAAAACGCCAGCGACCGCGGAGCTGTTTTATTTCAACATAACCAAAAAAAGAAAATACAGTATCGAGGGGACGGAATCGGATTGGAGTTTTTCTATAAGTCCCGACGGATCAAAAGCATTGTTAATCGGAGTTAATTCGCGCATATATGATTTTATGACAAAAAGTGCAACTCCAGTCGATATCGGTGTGTGGAGTGATTCGGGCAAAAAATTAGCATCACTAACTGATGAGAGCCTCATCATTTTCAATACAGAAGACGGCTCTAAAAAAATAATTAATTACAAAGCACGTGAAAACCACATGCAAAGGATTGTTTGGTATAAAAACAAAGTGTATATCATCGTTTTTGCCCCACTGGTTTCTATGAATAGCTACAAAGGTGGAGACACTGATTATGGTACAGTTACAGCAACATTCAATGGCAAAAATCCGACTGTGAGGTATCTGGATATGAAACCGGGTGATGTTGCAGAAATACATGTTACAGTCACTTCAAAAATAAATACTGCAAGTATTTATATCACGCTGATTGAACCAAGAACAAAAACGTATACGATTTTAGAAGGCCCCAGCAAAATGGATAAATACATTTACAACAACAGCGTAACTGCCGGATGGTCAAAAACGTATATTTGGAATGTGTCTCCAGATGGAGAAAAAACTGATGTTTATGCTCCAATAGATGTTCAAGTTGAATTTTCAAATCATGAAGAAAAAGATATGATAAATGATGACGAATTCAGAAGAAGCGTGTATTTTACAATCGCTAATCCCTACATAGTTAACAAATAATTTACGAGGATAAGTACAGACTAGCCGGAGGCCGTTGCCAGCCACAAGCCCTCTATGAAAGGTACGTGAAAGTTTCCCTTCATACGCTGACGCATATCTCAGTAGGATTCCCCCAAACTGCGGTGTGCAGTTGCGGGTCATGCAGGGATACGGACAATGAGAGCTAAATTCCCGGTTCGCATGTTGTCCTGTATTATTCCCTCCTGCCAATATCAAGATCCTTCGGTCCCCAGTCCGTATCCAATATTATCAGACCATCTGGAAATCCGCTTAACAGGATTGCCAAGACTGAAATTCACCTTTGCTCCAATATTCCGAGTTCGATTCCTGTGTAGAGTCGAATCCCATATTTTTTCACATATTCTGTGTGATCCTTCCCATCATCCACATTTATGACAGAGTGATGACCAACCATCCATCCTCTCGCCTTCTGCCGCTTATCCCAGAACCTGTAATACAGTCCACCCGCATCCACAAGCTCATTATGCCTGCCCTGCTCAACCACTCGTCCCCCATCAACAACCAGGATCTGGTCAGCAATGGTTATTGTTCTGAGCCTGTGAGTAATGATAATCAGAGTATTTGATCTAACAACCCAAGTTTCCCACTTAAA
>MAXM01000083.1 GCA_001751015.1 Desulfobacterales bacterium C00003106 | reverse complement strand
CTGAAGCTGTGATGCATAGTTGCGGAAGTTATTTCGTCCACGTTCCTAAGAGTTCGCTCAAGAATAAATTTACCTTTTCAGGGGTCGAGGCGCCCGCATGGCAAGGCGCGAGGAGGGCGAATAGCAGGCTATTTAACCAACGAGCAACGCAGCCATGCGGGATGGATCGGCTCATCAAAATATGAAGTTATTTTTGAGCGAGCCCTGAGGAACGATTGTTAAAAAAGGACATTAGGCGATAACATGGCCAGGATCTTTTTTCTGAGAGTCCGGAGCTATAGACCTTTAGATAATTAATTGCACAAGGATAGAGGGAAAAATTCGAGTAAGGCATACATTGGGGTACGTTGTCGAGGATTTTGACCGATAACGCCGTGCAATTATTTATGTGAAGGTCTATATAGAAAGGTGACAAGATATGACTGAAACAGTACGAGTGCGGTTTGCTCCGAGTCCTACCGGGTATCTTCATATCGGGGGGGCCCGGACGGCCATATATAACTGGCTTCTTGCTCAAAAAGAAGGCGGGAAGCTGATTCTGAGGATCGAGGATACGGATGCTGAACGGTCAACAGAAGGGTCGATCCAGGGGATTATCGATGGCTTGAAATGGATAGGAATTACCTGGGATGAAGGGCCGTATTTCCAGACCCATTTTATCAGGGAACATCAGGCTGCGGCACAGAAGCTCCTTGATTCCGGAGCCGCCTACAAATGCTTTTGCACAAAAGAGGAACTCGACCTCAGGCGTAAAGAGGTGAAAAAGGGTGAAACCGGTTCAAAGCAGTACGACAAGTGCCGCGATATGTCAGCCGAAGACGTGGCCACACAGGAACAAGAGGGGATCCCGTACGTTATCCGCCTGAAGGTTCCACGCGGCGCAGGCTCTGTTGTCTTTGAAGATATAGTCTACGGGATCATAGAAAAGAAATATGAGGACATAGAGGACTTCGTGATCGTCCGGTCGAACGGCCAGCCCCTTTATGTGCTTTCGAATGTGGTCGACGATATCCGTGACCGTATTACGCATGTCATTCGCGGACAGGACGGACTGGCCAATACACCGAAGCAGATAATGCTTTACAAGGCGCTCGGTGCGCCTATACCGAAGTTTGCCCACATGTCCCTGACATTAGACCCGAAAAAGGCCAAGATCTCCAAGAGAAGACACGGGGAGCTGGTTGCAGTCCATTTCTACAAGGAACATGGCTTCCTTTCGTGGGCTTTTCTGAATTTTCTGGTCCTGCTTGGCTGGTCAACATCGGATTCCCGGGAGTTTTTTTCTAAAGAAGAATTGATAGAGGCATTCTCATTAGAGGGGATCAATCGTGCCAATTCCATATTTAATGTACAAAAGAATGATCCCAAATTTTTTACCGATCCAAAGGCGCTCAGCATGAATGCCCATTATCTGAGAAAACTGCCTGTTGAAGAGATAGCGCCGCGCGTGAAATCGGTTTTGGAAGAGGCAGGGATATGGAATCCGGCATTTGAAGCGGAAAAACGCGGCTGGTTCCTTCACACAGTCGACCTGATCCGGAGTCGTTATCATGTGCTTACTGACTTTGCCACGCTTGGCCGCGCCTATTTTTCGGATGACTATCCGATCGACCCCAAGCCCCTGAACAAGAATGTTCTCAAACATGAGGGTTTAAAGGAGTGGTTTCCGCAGGCGGCTGACCGGCTGGAGGCCTTAACGGCATTCACGATTGAGGAGACCGAAAGGGTGATCCGTGACATGGCGGAAGAGCTGGAGATCAAGCCGGGGATTATTATCAATGGTATTCGCACTGTGGTCACAGGACAGGCCGCAGGCCCCGGGATATTCGATATCCTGACCACAGTCGGCCAGGCGCGTGTAGTTGATCGCCTACGAAAGGCCGTGAGGCTTTTTTGAGTAAAAGAACCCCATCAGAGCGCTTCTATTTCTATCTTCTCCGGTAGGCGGGGCGCTCTTTTTTCCCTTCCAGGATATTTTTCATCTTGTCCCCGTTCCTTAGCTTTCGCAGCTTCTGTAACAATTCCTGTTCCCTGGCAACAGGAACTGTCTCGATTTCCCGCTCAAGGCTTTCCACTTCCCGGCGCAGTCTGTAAAGCTCAAGGGCTACAAAGCGGATTGACATGGTGTTTACCGCCCCGAGAACTCTTCTGTAACTTCGTTCACACTCTTATATGCCATCGGATATCCCATGAGCGTTGAGATCTGCGCTATGATTTCCCATCCAGGCCTCCCGCTTCCGCGGAGAGCGGGAGGAATTGAAATAGAGCTTGTCCTTCCCTCGATGTTTGTAACTGTTCCCTCGGATTCCTCGATACGGAGCGGCGGAAGAATGACCTCCGCGTTATTCAATATTCGTGAACGGTAAGGCGTTTGCGCTACAAGAAACTCCGCCTTCAAAAGGGCGTTCCTGATATCTTTGTCCTGTTCGATCGATTCCGGAATTTCTCCCATCAGATAGATCCCCCGGATACCGCCGGTCACGGATTTCTCCAGGATTCTGCTGCACGAATATCCGGGCCCTTGAGGCAGCGTGACGCGCCATGCGTTCTCAATCTCTTTCTGCGCGTCAGGATCGTCAATCCTCCTCTGTCCGGGATAGAGGCTCGGGAAAAGACCTTGTTCAAAGAGACCTCTGCCGTTTCCGGTAAACACCAGCGGGACAAGGTGCAGGGTTCCCTGGTCTCTGAGGGCAAGCAGTTCTTGGAGCTTGTCGGAATCCCATTTGAAAATCTCCCTTGAATAGAGGAAGACCGCTGGGGCGCCTTCCGAAACCGCAGGAAGAGTGTCTGTAACGACCTGGACTGTTGCCTTGTTTTTTCTCCGGGCACGCCTGCAGAGCGCATCGATCACAGGATAGGGACGCGCAACGTCCTCGGTTGTGAGAAATATCTGTCTTGCATCTTCGATGGTCCGGTAGTCGCCGGTCACAGAAAGCATTGAAAGGATTTCAGGAGAGATGTCTGCATCTGACGGACTGCCAAAAAAGTCGATGTCAGGTGTTTTCAGTACCGCTCTCATGAATTTCTGAAAGAGATATCCCTCTTCATTGGTGCACTTTGGCGTGGCAAGCCCTGCAAACCTTGTATGCGTATCAGCCTTTTGCAATGTCTTGATCCGCTGGGATAGATATGAGATCGCCTCATCCCAGCCTGTGGGGACAAAGTGCCCGTTTTGCTTAATCAACGGGGTTTCCACCAGCTTTCTCCCCCTCGAATCCATGTATCGAAATTTCCCCTCAACGCAGAGGTGTCCGTAGTTCGGTTTCCTGTTCAGGTCTGAAGTTACCTTGATCAGGTCGCTGCTCACATGGTTTAATATCAGTTCACACCCGCACCCGCAAACGGCGCATGTAGTGGCCGTGGTCTCCAAGCGAAAGGGTCCCGGTCGCTTTTGTGTCTTTTCAACAAGGGCCCCGGTCGGGCAATTTGTGACACACAGACCGCAGGAGAGACATGCGTTGATGTTGATCTGCGGCCCGTAAAACAAGACCTTTCCATCGTGATCGTGTTCTAATGCCTCGAGTGTTATGGCGTCACAACACTGGTATTCGGCACAGTTGCGCACGCATCGCCTGCACCCGATACACTTGTTTGGATCAACAATAATATACGGATGATGCTCATCGATTTCAAACTTCTTTTCCTGCCATACATCGATGCCTGAGATATCCACGCCATATTCGGTAGCGTATTTCCGTAATTTACATTCAAAGGCATCAACACAGCCGCACGAAAGACAACGCTTTGCCTCTTCAAGCGCTGTCTCTTCCGAAAAACCGAGTTCGACTTCTTCAAAGTTATTGCGCCGGGCCATGGTTGGAAGCTCCGGCATTTTAGCTCTTGGTTTCTTTGCAAAATCCATGAAGTTCCTGAAATCGACCGTTTCTATCGGACCTTTACTGATGTTAAACGGTTTTGCAGGGGCCTTGACAGGTTCTTTACGCAAAAAAAGATCAATGGCGTGGGCCGCACACCTCCCGGCAGCAAGGGCGGACACCACGGTCCTTGGCCCGGTATAGACGTCTCCTCCTGTAAAGATCCCAACTTCATTGGTCTGGAGCGTGCGGGGATGACCCACAATCGTCCCCCAGCGCGTCGTGTCTATGGCCTTGCCAAGCTCATCGTTCTGGAGTCCGGCCAGATCCGTGACCTGGCCGATAGCGGCAATCACGTTGTCAACGTCCACGACAGCCTCGGATCCCGGCACCGGCACCGGACGCCTCCTGCCGCTTGCATCCTTTTCGCTCAATTCCATACGGATGTATTCGAGCTGCTTTAACCGGCCGTTTTCGCCGATCAGCCGGGAGGGAGCGACCAGTATATTGATCGATATCCCTTCTTCTTCCGCTGCATCTACCTCCACTGCGAGGGCGGGCATCTCCACACGGGACCTGCGATAGTAGATGGCCACATCCCTTGCCCCCATTCGCAGGGCGGTGCGGGCCGCATCAATGGCGCTGTTGCCTCCGCCGATAACGATCACCTTGTCCCCGAGTTCAACCTTGTTGCCGAGGGAAAGGTCGGTCAAAAAAGAGGTCCCTTCAAGGACCCCGTTCAGGTCTTCTCCGGGCACTCCCATCCTGCGCGCACCCCAGCATCCCATGCCGAGAAAGATAGCGCCGTAACCATCTGACATGAGACTCTCGCACGTGAAATCCCTTCCCATTACAACATTGGTTCTTGCCTCAATCCCCAGATGCAGGATCGATTCGATTTCAAGGTCAAGGATATGTCTCGGGAGCCGGTAGGAGGGTATCCCATAGCGCAACTGTCCGCCCAGTTCAGGCTTGGCCTCAAATATGGTTGCCTCATGTCCCATCTGTCTCAAATAGTATGCCACAGAAAGACCGGCCGGTCCGCCTCCCACTACGGCGACCCGGTGGCCCGACGGTTCAGGGAGACAGAGAATCAGCTTTTTGTAGTTCTTGCGTTCATAATCAGCGAGGAAGCGCTTTGAATAGTTGACACAGACCGGTTCATCAACACACTGGCGGCGGCACGCGGTCTCGCACGGATGCGGACATACGCGGCCGATAACGAGCGGCATGGGGCACCGTTCCTTGACAAGGCTGAGGGCGTCCAAGTAATGACCATTGGCAAGCAGAGCAAGATATCCCTGGATGTCAACGTTGGCAGGGCATGTCAGATGGCACGGGGCCACGCAATCGCCGTAGTGCTTGGACAGGATTAGTTCGAGTCTGTTGCGCCGCGCCTGGCGAACCCGCTCGGAATCCGTATGAACAACCATTCCCTGCTTGACCTTCATGACGCACGACGTGACCAGCCGCTCCCGGCCCTCAATCTCCGCAACACAGATACGGCAGCGGCCAAGAGGTTTCAAGTGCTCCTGAAAACAGAGAGTGGGGATCTTGATCCCGGCATCCTCTGCTGCCGCAAGGATAGTCGTTCCGGATTTTGCCGAAACTTTTTTTTCGTCTATTATAAGTTGAATCTGTTCTGACACGCCTTACCTCCTGTCTGGTTCGGAATTGGTCGAATCGTTGAGACTTCATGCGAAATCATCAGGAACGGAGACGAAATAACTTTCCCAGGCAGGCGCATAGATTTGGGTCAAATTTGTTTGATCTCAAATCACAAAAGTTGATGGAATAGCAAGCTATTTTGATGCTTTTGGGATTTGAGATCGGGCAAAGGTGGCCTGAAGCTGTGATGCATAGTTGCGGAAGTTATTTCGTCCCCGTTCCTTAACGTTTTTCAAACGCTCCTATACCACATACCGCCCGGACAAGTCCAATCGTTTGAAGCAAGATAAATCCCTAACCCTTTGCCAAAACCCTTGCCTTATGATATTGTTAAATTTGATGATGGAGTTGGTGCCCGCATTTTATACGAGGTTGAGGGCTCGGCAAGAAACAACTTGGCATTTTTGCATCCCGACTTCACCATATCTTTAACCGATCTTCAATCGCAAAAGTCCTCGAAATAGCTCGCTATTCCTGCGGTTTTACTCAATCAGATCGATTAAATCGACGGCAAATTCGGGCGCAAATTCTACCAAGTTGTTTCTTGCCGAGCCCTTACCACAAAACAAGGAGACACTCTATGAAGAAAAAAGTGATGGTAACAGTGGCGATTGTGGCGGTTATGTCGTTCCTCGCAGGATGCGCAACTCCTTTTCCTATAGGATTGGCTTACACGGAAGTTCAACTGCCCTGTCAAGCAACCAGTGGATCCCAGTCTCTTAAGACGGGCACTTCTGAATGCGTTTCCATTCTGGGCCTTGTCGCAACTGGCGATGCAAGTATCGAAGCGGCTATGAAAGACGGCGGTATACAAGTAATTCACCATATAGATTGGAACGCAAAAAACATACTCGGCATTTACGGAGTCTACACAACAACGGTTTACGGGGAATAGTGAGGCGGTATTCTGCGGGCGCCGACACCTTCTTTTGATTCTTTTTTTTCTGTAATGCCAAGAACGGCGGTTCTTTAAATAAAAGGGGGAAAAATGAAGAGATTTTCATGTGTTCTTGTTCTTGTAATTATGTTCTCCGGCGCTGCATTTGCCGGAGAAGAGACGTCCCCGGTATCACGAGTTACGACGGGAGAGACTTCATTGCAGTCAGGGGCTTTCTCTTTGGACGTTGCAATACCTGATTCAGATTCAGGATGGATAGGTGGCAAGTACTTTTATACAAACAATTCCGCTCTGGAATGTGGGCTTCTGTTCAATGCTCAGGAACAGAACAGTAGTGAGAACCAGCAAGACGCTTTTGCTACGGAAGTCTCTGCCGCCTATGTTTACTATTTGTCTAAGAAAAGGATCTCTCCTTATGTTAAGGGGGGAGGGACTCTATCTTATAAGACAGGAGATTACTACGACTTAAGAAACGAAGATGGTTTCGGCTTTCTTGTTTTGGCCGGGTTGGGCGCTGAATTCTTTGTAACCAAGGAATTCTCTATAAGTGCTGAAGCTCAGGCCAAGTTGCAGCTTGGTCCAACCTGCTATCTGAGAACCTTTACGCCTTTCCTGAAAGCTTCATTCTATTTTTAGGGTAGACTGTGCGCCCTCACCCGCAGCCTTTCCCACTCCCATTTTGTGACAAGATCGTGTTCATAGCCGCCACTGCTGCCGGACTTGGGGATATGAAGCTTGTCCCCTTGTTTGGTTACATCAGCGGGGTAAAGATTCATACAAACCTGTTTCTGAACATGCTTTACGGTAATTTTATTTCTGAGATTTCAAAAACAGCTTATTATATTCTTCTCTTTCTGACCTCACTCTCTTATACGTTTCTCTTTTACACCCGGAGTGAACTTTCACCCATAAAAAAATATATGATTATATCTCAGCGGATTTTAAATTGCCAATAATGTATGCAGAACTTCTGGGACGGAGTCTAGTAGCCAGAACTATGCCAAAATCAAACGGAGTTTATTAAACCGGGCTTCTTGAGCCATGAATTAAAACCGAGCCTTCGACTCAGCTCTAATCCTTATTTTGTTGGGCATTTTTCTTCTCAGAATCAAGATAGAGTGTATCCGGACAAATGTCTTGTTCATTTGGCCATGCTACTGTGCCATGGCAAGGTCTTACCTGATTAAAATAATTCTTGTCCTTTAATTCCGTGAAGACACCGAAATTAAGTAAATGAGTGCAATCGTAAATACCACGTTCGCCACTCGTGAAGACAATCTGCAACCTATAATCATCTATCGCAGTAACTTTTGATACTCTTGGAT
>MAXM01000082.1:3649-11369 GCA_001751015.1 Desulfobacterales bacterium C00003106 | reverse complement strand
GCCATTAGCTGTCAGCCGTTAGCTATTAGGCAAAAATTTTGTATAAAAACGGAGTATTAAGCTAAAAGCTAACGGCTAACAGCTATGCGCACAGATCATATTTTTTGAGGTATCTTACCCTTAAAAGTGTAAACTACTTTGGGCTAATTATGAAGGATGCCCACGATTATCAAAGATCTCTTAGATATTCAGGACTTGTTGTCCTCTTTTTGCCCGTTCAGGAAATTCTTCAGCTCGCCTACAAAATCGTTTACATTCCTGAATTCCCTGTAAACCGAGGCAAATCGCACGTAGGCAACCGGATCCAGGACGTGAAGTTTTTCCATCACGTGCTCTCCGATAAACGAACTCGCAATCTCTTTTTCACATGTATCATAGAGCTTTCGCTCCAGATCATCAACAAACTCTTCAATGGTATTTATGCTGATTGGACGCTTCTGGCATGCCTTTTGTATCCCTGCAAGGATCTTATTCCGGTCAAAGACCTCGCGTCTCCCGTCTTTCTTGATCAGCATGATAGGCTGCTCTTCCAGTCTTTCATAGGTGGTGAACCGGTGTGAGCAGGAGAGGCACTCTCTTCTCCGTCTCACCGCATTGTCATCCTTGCTGGCTCTCGAATCGATGACCTTGTTGTTGAGATCTCCGCAATAGGGACATTTCACTGTTTGCCTCTTTTTGCCATGGGGACCATGGTTAGCCTGATCCGTGCCTCATCCAGCATATCTTCTGTCATTCTATCAGCATATCCGTCAAGATACAGGATTTCCTTGATCCCTGCATTTATCAGCATCTTGGCGCAGATAGAGCAGGGAAGATTCGTGCAGTAAAGAACAGACCCTTTTATGGAGACCCCATGATAAGCCGCCTGGATAATCACATTTTGCTCGGCGTGCAGCCCGCGGCAAAGCTCATGCCTTTCCCCTGAGGGTATGTCCAGGTCTTCTCTCAGGCATCCGATGTCAAGGCAATGTTTCAGGCCTGAAGGCGCTCCATTGTAACCGGTGGCAAGGACACGCTTATCTTTTACTATGACGGCACCCACATGGCGTCTCCGGCACGTGGAACGTCTCGACACCAGAATGGCGATCTCCATGAAATATTCTTTCCATGTGGGCCGACTCAAAAAAGTCCACCCCCCTCAGGATATATTGGAAATGCCTTACACAACTCGCGTACTTTCTTCTCAACAGAAGAAAGAATATCCTCTTTGTCCATATTCTTCAGTATTTTTACGATCAACTTGCCGATGGCCTGCATCTCGGGTTCTTTCATGCCGCGCGTGGTCACAGAAGGTGTCCCGATGCGTATCCCGCTCGTAACAAACGGGTTTCTTGTTTCAAAAGGGATTGTGTTTTTGTTTACGGTAATCCTGGCGTGATCAAGCGCGTTCTCCGCTTCTTTTCCTGTAATATCAAGGTTTGTCAGGTCAAGCAGCATCAAATGATTATCAGTGCCGCCGGATACCAGGTTGACCCCGGCACCCATCAGTTCCTCAGCCAACACAGCGGCATTCTTTATGACCTGCGACTGATACACCCTGAACTCGGGGGAAAGGGCTTCTTTAAACGCCACTCCTTTGGCGGCGATTACATGCATGAGAGGTCCCCCCTGTATCCCCGGGAATATTTCGCTGTTTATTTTTCTGCCAAAGTCCTCTCTGTCGGTCAGTATCAGCCCGCCTCGTGGTCCTCTCAAGGTCTTGTGTGTTGTTGATGTCACAAAATCGGCATGCGGTATGGGTGAAGGATGTACACCTGCCGCCACAAGGCCTGCTATGTGGGCCATGTCAACCACTAAATAGGCGCCTACCTCTTTGGCAATGCGACTGAATGATTCAAAATCGATAATCCTCGGATAGGCGCTGGCCCCGGCTATAATCATCTTTGGCCGGCATTCTTTTGCGAGAGACTCGACGGCTTCGTAATCAATGGTCCCTGTGTCGCGGTCAAGCCTGTAGAAATGGCTGCGAAAGAGCTTGCCGGAAAAATTTACGGGACTTCCGTGGCTAAGATGCCCTCCATGCGAGAGGTCCATGCCGAGGATCGTATCACCGGGTTTCAGAAAAGAGAAGTAGACCGCCATGTTTGCCTGAGAACCTGAATGCGGCTGAACATTGGCGCACTTGCAATCAAAGAGTTTGCACGCACGTTCTATTGCAAGCTTCTCCGCAAGATCAACGTATTGACACCCGCCGTAATAGCGCCTGTCAGGATACCCTTCTGCATACTTGTTGGCAAGCACACTTGCCTGTGTGGCCATTACAGCAGGACTTGCGATATTTTCCGAGGCAATCAGATCAAGTTTGTTCGACTGACGCTCAACCTCGAGCCGGATAGCATCAGCCATCTCAGGATCAACTTTTTCAACAATACTCATCATAATAAACTACGGATTTCCTGTTTTCCTTTTGTGCTTTTTGTCTTTTTCCTTACAATTGGTCCATTTTTTCAAGCCGCCTCTGGTGTCTCCCTCCTTCAAAAGAGGTCTCCAGCCAGGCCTCTACCAGTTTCAGGGCCAGGGAGTCTCCGATAACACGGCCGCCCATGACCAGGATATTGGAATTGTTATGCCTGCGGCTCATGATAGCGGAGAAAAGGTCATTGGCAAGCGCGGCACGCACACCCTTGAACCGGTTGGCCACCATGGACATCCCGATGCCCGTGCCGCAAACAAGGATGCCTCTTTGAAATTCGCCCGCAGATACCGGGCCTGCCAACTTGATCCCGAAATCGGTATAATCAACGGACGCCTCACTGTCAGTCCCGACATCTTTCACTTCCATGTCCCGGTCCAACAGGAAGCGCTTCACGATCTCCTTCATGGCATAACCGGCATGATCAGAACCGATAATAATTTTCTTTGCGTTGTTTGTCATCTGTGGCGCCTTCGATAGATTTTCTTGGCCTGGCATCAGCCCTCATAGTTCCGCAATATCAAGGTGGCGTTGGTCCCGCCAAAGCCGAATGAATTGGTCATGGCAATTTTTACATCCTGTTTCCGGGCGGTGTTCGGCACGTAGTCGAGATCACATTCAGGATCGGGATTCTCCAGATTTATCGTGGGAGGGATAACGCCCCGGTCAATCGCAAGAGCTGTAAAGATCGTCTCCACGCCGCCGGCCCCGCCAAGCATATGCCCGGTCATTGATTTCGTGGAACTGATCGGAAGTTTGTAACTATAGTCGCCAAAGACCGTCTTGATCGCTATTGTTTCAAAGAGATCGTTCAGCGGCGTAGACGTTCCGTGGGCATTTATGTAGTCGATATCCGCAGGCATCAGGCCCGCAGACTTCAAGCCTTCCCGCATGCAGCGTGCAGCCCCTTCACCTTCAGGAGACGGGGCGGTCATGTGGTATCCGTCGCCGCTCATGCCGTATCCTATGATCTCGGCATAGATCTTCGCATCTCTCCTTACCGCGCTTTCCAGTGATTCCAGGATCAGCATGCCGCTTCCCTCGGCCATAACAAAACCGTCACGGTCACGATCAAAGGGTCTTGAGGCCTTTTTGGGGGCATCATTCCTTGTCGATAGCGCCTTCAGGGAAATGAAACCAACTATGCCAAGAGGTGTTATCACGGACTCCACGCCGCCGGAAATCATCGCGTCGGCGTCACCACGTCTTATAATGTGATAGGCATCCCCGATGGCATGAGAGCCTGCGGCGCACGCTGTTACAATGGTACTGTTCGGCCCCTTTGCTCCGAGCAGTATCGATATCTGTCCTGGCGCCATATTGGCGATCAGCATGGGGATAAAAAAGGGACTCACAGCCTTTGGGCCTTTTTTCATGAGGGCCTTATGGTATTTTTCCATAGTGCCCAGGCCGCCCAGACCGCACCCTGTCATAACTCCTATCCGGGTGGCATTAGAACTGTTCACTACATACCCGGAATCCTCCAACGCCATACGAGCCCCGGCAACGGCATAGCAGATAAATTGATCCATCCGTTTTGCCTGCTTTGCAGGCATGTAATCCTCTGCACAGAAATCCTTGACCTCTCCGGCGATCTTGCTTGCATAGCCCGTGGTGTCAAATCGAGTGATCTCTCCAATCCCTGACTCGCCGTTGCAAAGCGCTGTCCAGTTATCCTCGATTCCTATGCCCAGAGGCGTGACCAAACCGATACCTGTTATTACAACCCTTCGGTTCAACAAAAAAACCCTCCTTATATCTTTTTCTTCATATCATGCGCACCCGGTATGCAAAGGAACGGGCTTTGTACAGAATCATCATTACTTGGCGTTGACATAATCAATTGCATCCTGAACCGTTTTCAGCTTCTCGGCATTTTCGTCTGGGATCTCTATATCAAAGGCCTCTTCCATGGCCATTATCAGCTCCACCAGATCGAGTGAATCAGCGCCCAGATCATCAACAAACGATGCCCCCGGAACAACCTCGTTTTCTGATACACTCAACTGTTCCGCAATGATATGTTTCATTTTTTCTTCTATCGACATGTTACCCCCTCCTTAAGTCCACAAAAAAATGTCATATTCGCTCACATATACATTCCACCGTTTACATGGATCACCTGGCCGGTGACGTAGGAGGCTTCTTCTGAAGCCAGAAAAGCGGCTGCCCCCGCAACATCTTCCGGTTGTCCCATCTTTTTAAACGGTATCTGTTCCACCATGGCCGTCTTTACTTTCTCCGGAATACCGGCCGTCATTTCAGTGTCTATGAAACCGGGAGCTATGGCATTGACCCGAATCCCGCGTGAAGCGAGTTCCTTTGCCGCAGTCTTTGTCAATCCTATCAGTCCGGCCTTGGAGGCGACGTAATTCGCCTGGCCCGCGTTTCCCATAGCTCCGACCACGGATGCAATATTGATAATACACCCTGATCGCTGTTTCATCATTACCTTGGCCGCAGCCTGCATGCAAAGAAAAGCCCCTTTGAGATTGATATCGATCACCCGATCCCAGGCTGCTTCTTTCATGCGAACCAGAACAGCGTCCATCGTAATGCCCGCGTTGTTTACCAGGATGTCTATCCTTCCCGCCTCATCGACAATCTTTTTGAAAAAAGCGTCCACGTCGGACGGGGATGCCACGTTGACGCGGTACCCTGAGGCATTGCACCCTGCGTCTGCAAGAAGTCCTATGGTCTCATTGGCGGCGTCATCGTCAGGATCATAATGGTTGAAATATATCTCCGTGTCCGGCTCAGAAAACCGAAGCCCCATACAACGACCAATCCCTCTTGAACCACCGGTAATCACTACAACACGTTTTGTTTCGTGTACCACGATTTCACCTCAATTCCTTCAACCGTTTTATCAAAGCCGGAAGTATCTCAAACAGGTCTCCTTTGATGCCGAATGTCGCCACCTCAAAGATCGGAGCAGTGCGGTCTTTATTGATCGCCACAATCACGTCGGCGGATTCCATGCCGACAAGATGTTGCACCGCCCCTGAAATACCACAGGCTATGTACAGCTTCGGGCATATTGTCTTTCCTGTCTGTCCTATCTGATGCCGGTATGGAATCCATTCCGAGTCAACCGCCGGCCGTGAGGCGGCGACTGCTCCACTCAACAGCCCGGCAAGGCCGCGTATCAACGCAAAGTTCTCTTTCGACTTCAGACCGCGGCCACCGGCCACCACAACATCCGCATCCGACAACAGAGACCCCTCTCCATCATCCTGGCTGACTTGCTCCACGGTATTGGTCCGGGTCAGACAGGAATCCGGGTCAAACCCGATTTCCACGATCTCGCACCGGGCATCCTGATTGACTTCAGGTTTTTGCATCACGTTAGGCCGGACAGTCGCCATTTGAGGCCTGTGATCAGGACAGACAATCGTGGCCATTATGTGGCCGCCATAGGCGGGCCGCGTCTGCAACAACAGCCTGGTTTCAGAATCTATTTCCAACCGGGTACAGTCGGCGGTAAGCCCTGTTTCGAGCCGGGTTGCAACAGCCGGAATCAGGGATCGGCCTATGGCCGTAGCTCCGCTCAGGACAATCTCAGGTTTATACTTGTTGATTATCCCGGACAGAATATGCGCATACAACTCGTCATTATAGCAGGCGCAATCCGGATGATCAACGTAGTAGACAGTATCGGCTCCATAGCCGGCCAGCGATTTCACCTCGCTTCGCATCCGGTAACCGATCACTACTGCGGAAAGCGAGACGTTCAATGCATCAGCCAGTTCACGCCCTTTTCCCAACAACTGATAGACAACAGGAGGCATGCATCCCCTTCGTTGCTCGGTGACAACCCACACCCCCTGATATTCGGAAAGATCAACACCGTCTTTGCTCTTTTTATCGGATTTAATGGTAATAGCTCCGGCTTCACATTCGGCCTCGCAAGAACCACATAACTGACATTCATCCTCATTGACAACCGCTTTTTCATCTATCAGTTCAATCGCATCCGCGGGACAGATATCAACACACGATCCGCATCCCGTGCACATCTCCGAATCAACAGATATCATAGTAAATTTACTCTTTTTCCTTTCCTGCAATTACTATATCAATCATAACAAATAACATAAATTACAATTTGTTACACACTTTACTAATTTTCTCATTTTACTTTTATTACCAGTTTCCGTGAAAAATGACAACAAAAAAGGATTGATCATCTTGCAAAAAAATAGATTCAGTAAATGCGTGAGTTAGACCGCAGGTAAACATCTTGTGTTTTCAGTATACTATACCTCGAAAGGAAGGCTTCCTTGTTTCACTCGAAATGAAAAGCGTTAAAACCTCCGAAGTCATCAAGAAGAAACTTTGAAAAATTATTCAGGTGTAACGGATTCGGATTTCTGCATAATCAAGGCGCGAACAGGGAGACTGAAGAAGGAATCAATGATTTGGGACTGACAATTCCTGAGATCCTCACGCCGGAGTCAGGGTATATTTCATCCGATCACTTTGAGCGCCCGCAAATGCTCAACCAGGGCATCTGTCTGCTCTTCCACTGAACCTTCCAGCCATTCCAGCTTGCTTTCCCGCTCCGGTTTGAAGACTCCGGTGACCTGTGTCGCGGAACCGGCCAGCCCCAGTTTCCTGGTGTCCGCCCCGATATCGGCCGCATTCCAAACCGTAATCGATTGTTTCTTTGCCCGCATTTTATTTTTCAAGGAGGGAACGCGGGGTTCATTGATCTCTTTTACCAGGGTGAGAAGGGCGGGCAGATCAGTATCCACAACCTCATAACCATCATCCATGATACGTTCAACGCGCATTTTGCCGTCTGCAACACTGCTGATCTTGCGAACGTATGCTACAAAGGGGATATCAAGACGGACCGCCAGTCCGGGACCGACCTGGCCCGTATCGCCGTCTACAGTCTGTTTTCCGCAAAGAATGAGATCAAAGTTGCCTATCTTCTTTGCTCCCATGGCGAGTGTATAAGAAGTGGCGAGCGTATCCGCTCCGGCAAAAGCGCGATCACTCAAGAGCACAGCATCATCAACGCCCAATGACAGCGCATCTCTGAGGGCCTCTTCAACCTGCGGCGGCCCCATGCTCATTACCGTGACTTTTCCCCCGCAAGACTCCTTCAACCTGAGTCCCTCTTCAATCGCATACATGTCGAAAGGATTGATTATCGATTCAACGCCATCCCGCACGAGAGTATGTGTCTCGGGATCCAGACGCACATCCCTGACATACGGCACCTGTTTGATGCAGACTAATATGTTCATGGCTTCTCTGTTTCCCTGACATCTAAGGCTCGCCCAAAAATAACTTCAC
>MAXM01000082.1:1781-3630 GCA_001751015.1 Desulfobacterales bacterium C00003106 | reverse complement strand
CTCGTCGGTTAAATAGCCTGGCGTCTTGCCATGCGGGCGCCTCAACACCAGAAAATGTAAATTTATTTTTGGGCGAACCCCTATCTCTTTTTTCTGTATTCCCTGTTCAATGCCTGTCCGACAATGTTGCGCTGAATCTGGTTGGTCCCCTCAAAGATCTGCAGTATCTTGGCGTCCCGCATCATCTTTTCTGCAGGATAGTCTCTCATGTAACCATATCCACCCAGGATCTGCACAGCATCGGTCGTTACCTGCATAGCGACATCAGAAGGGAAATATTTCGACATGGCGGCTATTTTTGATACATCTTTTGCTCCGCTGTCAATATATCTCGCTGCTGAGTAAACAAGAGCCCTGGCAGCCTCGTTCTGTGTTGCCATGTCGGCAAGCATATGTTGAATGGCCTGAAATGATATAATGGGTCTTCCAAACTGAACCCGTTCCTTGGCATATTCCACGGCCATGTCGATCGCCCCTTGAGCCAGTCCTACAGCCGAAGCTCCTATAGCGGGACGAGACTTGTCAAAGATCTTCATTGTAAGAATAAACCCCTGACCCTTCTGTCCGAGGAGACGATCAGCAGGGATACGGCACTCATCAAAAATCAGTTCACGTGTGGCAGACGCGCGTATGCCCATCTTTTTCTCTTTTTTGCCGAATTCAAATCCCGGATCTCCCTTTTCCACAATAAATGCGCTTGCTCCCCGGGCGCCTTTGTTACGATCGGTCATGGCGACAATTGTGTAGATATGGGCTTCACCACCGTTGGTAATCCACTGTTTGGTGCCGTTAAGAATGTAGTAGTCGCCGTCTTTTCTCGCTGTAGTTCGAATGTTGCTCGCATCACTTCCGGCATCCGGCTCAGTCACCGCAAAGGCAACGAGATGCTTGCCGCTGGCGATATCAGGGAGATACTTTTCCTTCTGTTCTTCGGTTCCTGCAAGAACAATAGGGTAAGTCCCAAGGCCGTTTGCAGCATACGTTGTTGTTATGCCTGCGCAAACGCGGGCAAGCTCTTCGATGGCGATAACGGTTTCAAATATCCCACCCCCAAGACCGCCATATTTTTCAGGAACGATCAACCCAAACAGATCCGCCTGAGCAAAATCCTTCATGATGTCCCAGGGGAAGGTTTCTTCCTCGTCCAACTTCATCCGTGCAGGCAGCATTCGTTCACGGGCAATCTGGCGGGCAACATCCTTGATCATCTTCTGCTCGTCAGTCAAAAAATAATCCATCTCCTTCTTATCCCTTATTTTTGATAGTGTCGTAAAAAATGCGGTTTCGCCAAACTAGCTGATAGCCTGTGCCTCAACGAAACCCCNNTGGGTTGACCCCGTCGCGCTCCCCTGCAATGACAGCAAAGGCGTTGTCCGGAAGGCTTTCGTTCAGGCAATAGCTTAAAGCAAAAGGCAAGAAGAGGTGCGGGGGTTAGTCCCTTAGCCCGCTAAATTTCCTCTTTTTCCTCTATGGCACGGCCTTTGTAAGTCCCGCAACTTGGACAGGCACGATGAGGCAATTTAGATTCATTGCATTGAGGACAAATCGAGAGACCTGGCGCAGAGGTCTTCCAGTGCGTTCTGCGTTTATTCTTTTTTGACTTTGAAGTCTTGCGTTTCGGTACTGCCATCTTTTTCTCCTGAAATCAATCTCACAAAAATATTATTGGTTGCTCCAAACAGAAAGAAAACACCACGAGACAGTCAATTTCCGACCATCCGGGTATTTCGACATCCAAAAGAACTAAAATTCTTAACTATAATGACATAGGCTTTTGTGTCAAGAAAATTTCACAAAAAAGATGTTAGAGATACCGTCGTATCCGTGAACGGTTACCCTGTCTCAGGGT
>MAXM01000082.1:1518-1692 GCA_001751015.1 Desulfobacterales bacterium C00003106 | reverse complement strand
CGGGATGGATCGGCGCATCAAAACAGGAAGTTATTTGTGAGCGAGCCCTTAGCTCGGTTGCTCCCGCTCCGGCAAAGATCAGCGCTGCAGGTTTGGCAAGTATCGACATCCCTGGTATTGACAACCGGTCTGTCGTGTGGGAAATATTCTATCTTGTGTTATACCTCGAAAGGC
>MAXM01000082.1:0-1447 GCA_001751015.1 Desulfobacterales bacterium C00003106 | reverse complement strand
TTATAACCTTCCGAGGTATATAACCGCCAGGAAAGGAGCACGAAATGGGCAGGAACCTCACTCGAAAGATCCTTGAATCGCATCTCATGGAAGGGAGATATGAGCCGGGAACCGAATGCGGGATCAGGATTGATCAGACACTCACCCAGGATGCAACAGGCACTATGACCTATCTTCAACTTGAAGCCATGGGAATCAAGTCAACAAAGACCGAGCTTTCCGTCAGTTATGTGGATCATAATACTGTCCAGGCAGGCTTTGAAAATGCGGATGACCACAAGTATCTCCAGACCGTTGCAGCGCGGTACGGCGTCATATATTCAAGGCCGGGAAACGGAATCTGTCATCAGGTTCACCTGGAACGGTTCGGAAGGCCGGGAAAGACCCTTCTCGGTTCTGACAGTCATACCCCGACAGGTGGTGGAATCGGAATGATCGCCATCGGGGCGGGCGGCCTTGACGTAGCGGTTGCAATGGGCGGGGGTCCTTTCTATACTACATGTCCGAAGGTCTGTCAGATATATCTCACAGGTGGATTAAACGAATGGGTCAGCGCCAAGGACGTGGTATTGAAAATGCTGGAGATTTTTGGCGTAAAAGGGAATGTGGGTGTTGTTCTTGAATACGCCGGGCCGGGCGTGTCAACGCTGAGTGTGCCGGAACGGGCTACCATAACCAATATGGGGGCTGAAATGGGGGTTACGTGCTCCATCTTTCCATCGGATGACGTTACAAGGGGCTTCCTCCAGGCACAGGGCAGGGCGGATCAATGGATAGAACTTCTTCCTGATGAAGATGCGCAATATGCAAACACGGTCCATCTGGAACTTGACAGGATAGAGCCTCTTGTGGCCGCGCCTCACAGCCCGGGTAATGTCAGACCGATTCAGGAATTGAAAGGGATCAAGGTTGACCAGGTCAACATAGGTTCCTGCACGAATTCTTCCTGCAAGGACATGATGAAGGTGGCGGCAATCCTCAAGGGAAAGACCGTTCACCCGGACGTCTCCCTTGGAATTGCTCCCGGATCGAGACAGGTCTTTCAAATGATGGCAAGATCCGGAATACTTGCCGACCTGATAAACACAGGGGCAAGGATACTTGAAAGCGCTTGCGGTTTTTGCATTGGAAACAGCCAGAGCCCGCCAAGCAAGGGAGTCTCTCTGCGAACAAGCAACAGAAACTTTGAAGGACGCAGTGGCACAAGGGATGCGCAGATCTATCTCGTGAGTCCTGAAGCGGCGGCTGCCGCAGTAATCACCGGCAGGATCACCGACCCTCGCGAACTCGGCATCCCGTATCCGGCTATTGAGGCTCCCACCACTTTTTTTATTGATGATTCGATGTTTCTCGGCAACGGAAAACCGGACCCGTCAGTAGAGGTCTTCCGGGGTCCGAACATAGGAGATCCCCCGAAAAACAGCGCTTTTTGCGATGTGATCAGGGG
>MAXM01000081.1:2254-2395 GCA_001751015.1 Desulfobacterales bacterium C00003106 | reverse complement strand
ATCTCACAATGGGCTGCCGCATAGGCTGCGGTAAAAAAAATTATCGAAAAGACCAACGCTGTCTGGAAACACTTCTTGTTCATTTTTTCCCTCCTGTTCTTGAAAGGTGTCAAACATAGCCATAGATTTTCAGATAATTAA
>MAXM01000081.1:1918-2160 GCA_001751015.1 Desulfobacterales bacterium C00003106 | reverse complement strand
AGACTGCAGTACTCACGCGCCGTGATTTCACCTGCTTCAATATTGAACACAGCTTCGGGCGCTTCACCAGGTTTGAGAAACTGGCGATACGCCTTTCCGTCAGCGATCACCTCGATCCATTCGATATAGTGCTTCTCCTCCATAGGATGTGCAACGCTTCCGACCGTTACCTTGAAACCAGTACCCGTCTTTTCCACCACAGGCACATGTTTCTCCCTGGCTGCATCCACCGTATTTTCAAC
>MAXM01000081.1:0-1840 GCA_001751015.1 Desulfobacterales bacterium C00003106 | reverse complement strand
TCTGTCATTTTTTCTTTCCCCCTTTTTAAAGTTCTTGATTGAATTGGGTGCACATACTCTTCTCTCCCAAACAGATCATATTTTTGGACAGGATAACAGGATAAACAAAATTTGTAACTATTCAGATAGATAGACTGAAGGTAAAATATTGGGATGTGCAACCATGCATGCCTTTGCAAATGAAAACTATATGGTTTTCTGCAAAAAAAGCAAACCTTCCCTTCAGTCTTCAGTGAACAGGCCAACCATGTCGGAGTCCTCCAAAGTTTCAGGTCTCGCGCTCGAGCTACAGGCGCAGGCATCTGCCAGCGCTTCTCTCATTCTGTCTGCAGCCGCCTGCGCGGCCTGTACTACGACATCAGGACGAATGCCTACAAACCGGCCTCTTGCTTTTAGCTGACGGCCGTCAACAAACACCCATTCGACGTTAGTCGGCTGACCGTTAAAGACAAGTTGACTGATCCAGTCAAAGCGCGGCGCGAAGTTGACGCCACCCGGGTCCAGAATAATCAGGTCCGCTTTCTTGCCCGGCGTCAGAGAACCTATTTGATCGGACATATCCAGCAACTCAGCTGCGCCTGTCGTTGCCATACGCAGAACGTCAACAACTGAGGGGAAGACTTGGGCCCGTAGAGACGTGGCACGCTGCAATCCCACTGACACTCGCATGCTGTTGAACATGTCACTTGTGTCATTGCAACCGCCATCCAAACCAAGACCAACCTTAAGCCCCTCGGCATGCAGCTCAGACAAACGCATAATGCCGGAGGCGAGTCGCATGTTGCTGAGCGGGTTATGAGCCACACGCACGTCATTCTCGGCAAGGATAGCGATCTCCTCATCTGTAAGGTGAACAGCGTGAGCACATACCAAATTTGGGCCCAGTGCATCAGCCTGTTTCAGAGCCTTTATGGGCTCATCCGCACGCTGCTTGACGTTTTCGAGCAAATGCACATGCAATTTCACACCTAATTCGCGGGCCAGGCCGGACATGGCAATCAGATTATCCAGAAATGGCTCATCCATACTCGGATGTGATGCCACCTGGAAGATAGCTCGTGGGTTGGGATCAATCAGTTCCTCCTTAACGCGTCTGATATCCTCTATGACATCGTCATCCTTTGATCCGTAATATGCAAATCCAAACCTCAACCCGGAGTCGCTCAGTGCCTGGATATTTCCTCGAACAAATTCAGGTGAAAAAGCATGTGACCAATCGACAACCGTGGTAACACCGGTGGAGATAATATCCAGAGTGCTTAGTCTGACTCCGGCATAGGCTTCCTCTTCGGAGACACCAATGTCGTAGACTGGAAATACACACGCATCAAGCCAGCCGATGACGTCCTTATCGGTACCGCATCCGCGTATGAGAGACTGCCAGAGGTGATTGTGCACGTCAATAAAGCCGGGAAGCACAATCTTGCCCTTGACATCCAGGACACGGCCATGATGACCAGTCAAGTTTTTTCCAATCGCCGAGATCGTATCTTCGTCAACCAGAACATCACCATCCTCGATCACGCCCAAGGGACCTTCTCCCATCTCGGGATCCATGGTGACAATGAGGGCAGCGTTGCGAATCAGAAGCTGGCGAGTCTCCCCCGGCACGGATAGGCCAAGAAGACCCACTAAAACGACAAAGATGACTGATATTAGTCGGATGCCCTTTAAACGTCTATAGCTGAACATGATTACCCTCCCCTAAGTCTGATTCTTGACCATACAGTCCTATTAGGGCCTGTCACGAACTAACTGTTACAATTATTGAAGCAAGCCGGGCCGGCTGTAGTTCTATCTGAATACATCCCCTGCGTCTCTTACCCGACCTTGATCGGGA
>MAXM01000080.1:1170-7449 GCA_001751015.1 Desulfobacterales bacterium C00003106 | reverse complement strand
ATCATGTTGATCGTGTCGCCATGCCATTGCATCACAAAGAATGCCGCCAGAAATGAGACTGGTATGCCGAGGGCCACCCAGAAGGCGAGACGGAAGTTCAAAAAAAGAGCAAGACAGAGAAAGACAAGAAGAATACCCTGGACCCCGTTTCTTGTGAGCAGATCAATCCGGTCCCGAACCATCTTGGAAAGGTCCGTCCATATAGCGATCTTGATTCCTCCCGGCATGAGACCCTGGTGAGCGTCAACATAATCCCGTACAAAACGGGCTATTTTGATGAGATCTTCATTGCCCGTTTTGGTGACCTGCACCATGGCCATGGGCTTGCCGTCAAAGCGTCCCCACTGATCCGTATCCTCAAAACCATCCACGATGTCAGCCACCTGCCCGAGACGGACAATAGTGCCGTCCTTTCGCGTGATCAGGGGGATATCTTCAAATTCGCGTCCAACGTAACGCTGGCCCTTGGAACGGATCAGCACGTCTCCTGTGGGAGTCTTGATGATGCCTCCCGGCAGATCAAGGCTGGCCGTGCGCACAGCCCTTGCCATCTGATCAAAAGTAAGCCCGTAACGTCTCAGGTTCTCTTCAGAGACCTCAATCGATATCTCATACTCCCTGACGCCGAATATGCGCGCCTGTGAAATGATATCCGTATCTGTCAGATCGTCCCTGATCTTTTCGGCAGCCGCCCTCAGTTGTCGTTCAGACACATCCCCGTAAACCACGACAGCGATTGCGTCTTCTCTCATGACCATTTCAGTAATTACGGGTTTTTCAGCCTCTTCTGGAAAGGTGTCGATACGCGCCACCTCGATGTCGATATCATCCAATATACCCTGAACCTCGTCATCACCTCCAACATCGAGTTCAACTACAACCGATGCCATCCCTTCTTGCGCTGTTGACATAATCCTGGAGATACCCTCTATCCCCTTGATCTGTTCTTCGAGCTTTACGCAGATGCCCTCTTCTATTTCCTCGGGGCTTGCTCCAGGGTACTGAACCGTGATCCGTATGAAATCAAGAGAAAACTGGGGGAAGACCTCACGGCGCATCGACCCCAAGGCAAGCAGGCCCGCTATGATCATGAGAAACATGAGGAGGTTGACAGCGACCCGGTTATCTATGGACCAGCGTGCAATTGACTTCATTTATCTTTGACCTTTGGTTTCTTCGGGGCGAACGCGAAGCTCCATACCCTCTTTCGGGGAGCTGATCGGGGTGATGATCACCATGTCTCCTTGTTTCAGCCCTTTGCCTGCATAGATCGAATCATTGAGACGGCGCAGCACCTCCACCTTGCGAATGGCAAGCCGGTTTTTCTCTGCGATGTAGACAATGTCGCCGGGATGGATTGCAGACCTCGGCAAGAGATAGGCGCTGTCGATTCTCTTTCCTTCGATCTCGACTGTCACGAACATCCCCGGCCTGAGGATACCAATTGAACCGGCCTGGCCGCCGGACCCCTCACAGGGCACTTCAACAATCACGGGAAGCGTTCGCGTCTTTTCGTCAACTTCGGCCTTGATACGGACCAGGCTTCCCTCCCATTGGCGGGTCCGGCCCCCGCTATTGAAGATGACCTTTGCCCTCCCGGACGTGCCGGCAACGGTCTTGTTTTGCGCAGATCCCGGATTGCCTGTTTTCTCCAGCTCGGCAAGCCACGGCAGTTCCTTGAACGGGATGCGCGCTTCAATCTCCAATGATGAAGCGCTGTAGATGCTCCCAAGGCGGGTCCCGGTATTCACGAATTCCTCTTTCTCCACGCTTTTTTCCAGGATCCAGCCCTCAAATGGGGCCTTGATTTTTGTGCGATCCAGATCGAGCAGGGCTTCTTCGAGGCGGATCCCGGCCAGCTCCTTTTCGGCCTGTAACTGATCGGATCTCGGACCGATCAGCGCTATCCGGTTTTCGATCTCCTGCATCCTGGTCCTGCTGGCAAGGTACTTCTGCTCTGCCTGGTCGAGTTTCGACCGGCCCACCACTCCCCGCAATGAGAGAGATTTGAACCGTTCCCAGTCAGACATGGCAAGTTCCGCATCAGTACCGGCGATCTTCAGCGTGATCGCAAGATTCTTTTTCTCCTGCTCAATGCTGCGGAGTTCCGCGTCAAGCTGTTTTATCTGTTTCTCCCTCTGGGCCGCGGCAAGTTCGTAGGACCTCGGATCGATACGGATAAGGAGTTCTCCCTTCGTGAAAAAGCCTCCTTCCTCAAAGCCCGGGTCCATCTCAACTATCTTTCCCTTTACCTCAGAGACGAGATTCACGCATTCACTCGGCCTTACTGTGCCGTAGGACCTGATAATCATGGCGGGAGAGGATGCCCTGGCCTCCACAACCTCAACGAGAAGACCCTTCTTTTCAGGCAGTCTTTTTTCGGGTTTGGGGTTGAACATAACAAGAGCCAGCGCCACAACACCCGCAAGCACAAGCACGAGGGCGCATCTTATGATCTTTTTCACTTTTTCTCCCGCGTGTATCGATTTTTGTTCAGAACGAACGTGCAATTCCATGACCTGTTGTTAACTGCTTTTATTTTATAATACGGCCTCAGGAATATTATTCTCCAAGTCTTGTTGGAAGTGTTGTATGTTCAATTGAGTTTTCTTGTGTTATTGTATCATATTGCCCTTGTTGCAACAATCTATTATCTCTTCAGGTGGATAGACTGAACGCCAAAGGCTGAAGGTAAAATAGATGAGAGTAACTGCACCCATTTGAAACGCTCAATTTAGGTGAAAATCTATGACGGTCAGGCCCTTAAGGGCGGGGGCGAAAACTGATGGTTTCGTGAAAACCATCTGAAAGGAATACTCCAAATGACAGAAAGTTGTGCTTTTTGGGTTGCTTACGCTTTAGAATCCAGCGGAAATAAAGTCTCTTACATTGGCAGCACCAATATTGGTTGGAATGATGACAAGGTCTCTTACGTCGGCAGCACTGATATCGGTCATAGTGACGCCAGGATTTCTTATGCCGGAAGCACCGACATTGGTTGGGATGGTGATAATCTCATATATGTCGGAAGCAATAACACCGGTTAGGGTTCGCCCTTAGGAAGAGGGAATCATGCCCCCTCCCTTTCCTGCAACGCCTTTACGCATCTTGCACAGATGCCCTCAAAGGCCGCATCATCTCCTACCGTGGGATCGTGCACCCAGCATCGTTCACACTTTTTTGCTGACGCGGGGACGACTTTTGCTCTGAGGTTTTCTATCTTATCACTTTGATACGCATCTTCGAAGGATTCATCGCGCAGAATAGTTACAGCGGACACGATAAAAATGGCCCTTAGCTGCTCTTCATGACGCAAAAGGACATCAAACAGATCGGATGGCAACGAAACCGTTACTGCTGCATCGAGAGAATGTCCGATTTTTTTCTTGTTCCGCGCATCTTCGAGCGCTTTGGTGACTTCACGCCTGACAGCACGTATTGTCTCCCACTCCTCAGCCAGTTCCTCATTCATATAATCCCGATTTACTTGGGGAAAAGATGTCAGGTGAACACTCGCCTCCCGAATACCATTGCCCGGGAGGTGGTTCCATATCTCATCCGCCGTAAAGATCATTATTGGCGCCATGAGACGAACCATGGCATCGAGAATGTCGAACATGGCCGTTTGGGCTGATCTGCGTGCAGGAGATCTCTCAGGCGATGTGTAAAGACGGTCTTTGAGGATATCAAGGTAGAATGCGCTCATGTCCAGGACGCAAAAGTTGTGGAGCGCATGATATATTACATGAAACTCAAAGTCATCATAGGCCGTTCTAATCCTTGTTGTTAGTTCCTGTAGTCTGTGAAGAGCCCACTGATCGATCTCCATCATCTCTTCATAGGGGACACGATCCGATGAAGGATCAAAATCGCTTATATTCCCTAATAAAAAACGGCTTGTATTACGAATACGCCGGTAGGCGTCGGAAAGCTGCTTCAGGATCTCATGCGACACCCGAATATCATCCTGATAATCAGAAGAGGCAACCCATAGTCTCAGGATCTCCGCGCCGTACTTGTCCACGATTTCTTTGGGAGAGACGATATTGCCGACAGACTTTGACATCTTCTTTCCCTCCCCGTCCACAACAAATCCGTGTGTCAGGACAGACTTGTAGGGGGCGGCCTTTCTTGTTGCCACGGCAGTGAGAAGCGAGCTGTGAAACCACCCGCGATGCTGATCACTCCCCTCCAGATACAGATCCGCAGGCCACTTGAGCCCGTCTCTCTGCTCCAGGACCGCTGCGTGGCTGACACCGGAATCAAACCATACGTCAAGTATGTCGGTCTCTCTGATAAAGCTCGTCCCCCGGCAGTGAGGACAGACAGTCCCTTTTGGAAGAAGTACGTCGTTTTCGGCCTCAAACCATATATCTGCGCCCTTGCTTTCAAAAAGATCGGCCACGTGTTTGATGATCTCATCAGTGATCAAGGGCTTCTTGCAGTCTGCACAATAGACCGCGATGATAGGCACACCCCAGGACCGCTGGCGGGAGATACACCAGTCAGGACGGTTTTCCACCATACCATGAATACGTTCACGCCCCCAGTTGGGTATCCACTTGACCTCGTTGATCGCATCAAGGGCTCCGGCCCGCAAATCTCTCTTGTCCATTGAAATAAACCACTGCTTCGTGGAACGAAATATAACGGGCTTCTTGCACCGCCAGCAATGAGGATATGAATGAACAATAGTCTGTGATGCAAGCAAGGCCCCGGCCTCAGAGAGCTGAGCGTTTACATCCGGGTTTGCATCAAACACGAATTTTCCTGCGAAATATTCCACCTCGTCAGTAAACCGGCCCTCGTCATCAACCGGAGAATAGATATCGAGATCATATTTCAATCCATCCTCGTAGTCCTCACGCCCGTGGCCGGGAGCAATATGAACACAGCCCGTCCCTGTATCCAGGGTAACATGGTCGGCGAGAATGATCTTTGAGTCCCTGTTGTACAGGGGATGCCGGCAGAGTTTATTCTCCAGGCTGTGTGCGTCGATATCGCCGCAAATGGTATATGTCTCAATGCCGAACTTCTTCATGCACGCATCCAACAGGTCACGGGCAAGAATGTATACCTCGTCGTTGCCCACGTCCGCCGCCACATATTCAAAATCCGGGTGAAGGGCAACCGCGAGGTTTGCGGGTATTGTCCACGGCGTAGTCGTCCAGACAACAACAGAGACCTTTTTCCCGCGCACGGAAGGAATAGCGTCTCCTATGTCCGAACGGACAGGAAACCTGACATATATGGAAGGAGATGTGTGATCCGCATATTCCACTTCCGCCTCAGCCAAAGCGGTCTTGCAGGCGGAACACCAGTAAATAGGCTTTTTACTCTTGATCAGGCTGCCGTTTGCGGCGAATTTTCCAAACTCCCGCACTATAGCGGAAACGTAGGAATAGTTCATGGTCAGGTAAGGCCGATCCCATTCGCCCATCACACCAAGACGTTTGAATTCTTCCTTTTGAATCCCCACAAAACGTTCGGCATAAGCCCTGCACAGTCTCCGTATCCCGCCTATGGTCATCGATTTCTTTTTGTCGCCGAGTTCCTTATCCACATTATGTTCGATCGGAAGGCCGTGGCAATCCCATCCCGGCACATACGGGGCGTCAAAACCGCTCAACTGGCGGGACCGGACAATAGTATCTTTGAGTATCTTGTTAAGAGCCGTGCCCAGATGAATATTCCCGTTGGCATACGGCGGGCCGTCATGAAGAACAAACAGAGGAGAGCCCTTTGATTTTTTTCTAATCTGATCGTAAAGTCCTTGCTTTTCCCATTTTTCCAAGACCTCGGGCTCGCGCGCAGCAAGGTTTGCTTTCATCCTAAAATCGGTCCGAGGGAGATTCAGCGTCTCCTTGTAGTTCATGATGTCCTCCGGTAAAACTTCAAACAGATAATAAGCCTTTTTGCAGATGCAATGATGTCATGGGCGTATCATAACCTACCCGGTTCTTCAAGAAAAATTCATTGGTTAAAGAAAGACTGGTGTTACACCAATAATACTATAGATTTTGGGATGTAAGGGCATTTCCTGGCCGGACGAGCAGCGGCTGCTTTATCACTATCAATCGGCGGCGGCGACCCAAATAAAGCAGAAAAAATTCTTTTTGAAATATGCAACGATATTGAAAATGAATATAAAGAACGCATAATCGGCAAGTTACTGTATCTGTCGGGTACGTTGATAGTGGCTCTCGTCCTTTGCTCCATTGGACTATATCTTTATCTGTTTCAGCCAGAATTTTTTGTTAAAGATAGGACGCCATTATA
>MAXM01000080.1:391-1138 GCA_001751015.1 Desulfobacterales bacterium C00003106 | reverse complement strand
TGAATTGTGTTTCTATATCCGTGATACCCCGTTATTAAAAATGGGGTAAGGGGATCCTTTGGTCCTCTATGCCAGTTCCAGGAAACAGAATAGTCCGGGCATCAATGGCGAGTTGCCAGGCAGGGATAATGACCAGTTTCCCGTTTTCGAGGTGTGTCACTCCTGATTCCCGTCCGGTTATTACGTAGCAGGTTTTTATTCCTGTTTCCGTCATAGCTGCTTCGGCTGCATTGAATTCCCTGGCTTGTGTTGTCTTGTCCTTCATATTCAGAGAGACCTGGACAAGTGCGGATTGCCTGCTTATTGGGTCCGTGACCAGAAAATCCACTTCGAGCCCTTTGCGAGTGCGATAGTATTCTATCCTCCAGCCCTGTCTTTTTAATTCCAGAAAAACTACATTTTCGAGCAGGCTTCCCCAATCAGGGGAAGATTTTTTAAGCCCGGCTATTACCATACCGGGATCAATCAGGTAAAGTTTATGGGGATTGACCTGGCGAGCCTTTTCGGAATCCGTATGAATCGATACAAGAAACACAAAAAAAGCATCCTGCAAACATTCCGTCATGAAATAAAGCTGATTCTTGTCTACCTTGATCTGCTGAGACCGCAGGTGATTGTAAAACTTGTTGACACTGAAAAGCTGGGCGTAATTATTGATTAAATGGCTTATAAGTCTCCTTAAGGCTACAAGATTTTTGATATTATGGCGCTCAACAATATCCCTGTACATGATGGATTGCATGTATT
>MAXM01000080.1:0-259 GCA_001751015.1 Desulfobacterales bacterium C00003106 | reverse complement strand
CTGTGACTGGACAAGGGATTTTGTCCACGGAAACGCAAGAATTCATGAAAGCTCAAAGGGAAAATCACGGTAGACAGATAGCGGCCCCGCAGACTGGTACTGATTTCGGTGCTCAGCAGTTTTGCTGAAGAACCGGTAATAAAAAGTTGGACCCTTCCTGAATCAAGCAATCTTCTTACATAAAGATCCCAGCCCTGTACGTTCTGGATTTCATCAAAAAAGAAAAAACATTTCTCATCGGTTTTGTCCGGATAAAGTT
>MAXM01000079.1 GCA_001751015.1 Desulfobacterales bacterium C00003106 | reverse complement strand
AGGTATGATTGGTCAAATGTCAACAACTCGAGATATTAATGCAGCTTGGAATGAAACAAAAAAGAAAGCAGCAAAACTTTATCCTGACAAATTCATACTTGATGGGAGAAGCGTTCTTCATTGGAATGATGGAAGTGTAAAAATCTTGGATAAAAAGATTTCAAGTGCAAATTATAAAAAGCTTAATGAGTTAGCAGCTACTGAAAATTGTAATGTTGATGCCTTGGTATCAAAGCTAATATCGTATTATAAAAAACATAAGAAAAAATAAGACTTCTTATCTATTGGGAAGGGCTAATGGGGTCGAGCGGACGGGAATTTCTTTGGTTCTTTCTTTGCAAGCGCTCCGCCCTCTCTGGCTCTAAAAATTGAAAAAGGATAATAATAAAGTCATGATAAAAGATGTGGTAGGAGCAAAAATATATAATGTGTGGATAGACATGCTCAAACGGCTTGTTCCTCATGGAAGAACCCATAGATTGTCCGTTGTTGTCGGTAGTATGCTACAAGTCGCTTATGAAATTGCTTCTGAAAAAGCCGAATCAAATTCTAAAGCAAGAAAGCTGTATGACTATTTTCAAGCTGCATATGAATGCTCTGATGAAGAATACGTTGATGAAATAATAGATATCACAGAAACGTTATTCAAAGATGCAGGAGTCAAGTATAATAGACATAGTAGTAGAGGAGAATCTTATAATATTGCTGAAGAAGCAACACACGAGTTTCTGAGATGGGAAAACATGCCGTGGGAGAGCTAACCTGTCGTTTCAGGTGGACTGCGGGACTGCGGGTCGGACCAAGTTAACCCTTTGAGTTTATAGTAAATATGCATAAAATGCGTCTGGATTTAGGTCTTAGCGCCACTATTTTGGCCCTAAAACAAAGTCTTTAAATAAAATGAACTGATATGCCGCGGGCAAACCGACACTATATTCCAGAATGCGTATGGCATATTACCCATCGGTGCTACAAGTTGGACAGAACTATCTGATTATGATATTGAGACAGCCATCGCAATGTTAAAAAGCAAACGATATCTTTATGTTGGGTTTATGGCTCACCAATCTATTGAAAAAATATTGAAAGCATATTTTGTAAAAACTAATGGCGCGACAGCGCCATTTTCTCATAGTCTTTCCTACCTTGCAAAGAAAGCAAAAATCTATGAGCATTTTTCAGAAGATCAGCAACTTTTTATAGATATGCCTGAACCATTGAATATTGAATGCAGAAGCTATGGATAAAACAGAAGTTATAACAAAACTTAAAAAGTATAAAAAACTTCTATCACAGCATATATCATTTGATAAAATGATCCTGTTCGGTTCTTATGCAAGTGGGAGTCAGAGAGAAGACAGTGATGTGGATGTCGCTATAATCGTCGATGAAATGCAAGGGGATTATTTTTCTACAAGACCTCTGTTGTGGAGAATTAGGAGAGAAGTGGATGATAGAATCGAACCAATTCTTTTTGAAATAAAACACGACAAAAGCGGTTTTATAGAAGAAGTAATGAAAAATGGGATTCTGATATAACAAAAAATGGAGCGGGCTTACGCCGCTCATCTTATCGTTCCCGGCGACTGGCGTTGCCGGGAATCGCGGAAAGAAAAAGGAGATGACTATCATGTTAGAAAAAGCATTTAGTGAGGCATCAAGGCTTCCAGAAATTGAACAAAATGTTTTAGCTCGGTGGGTGCTCGACGAAATTGACTCGGACAAGACGTGGGATAAACTGTTTGCAGAATCAGAAGACACATTGGCTAAATTGGCATCAGAGGCTTTGGAAGAAGAAGACAAAGGAAACTTATAGACATTTTAAACGGGTTCATTCGAGGCTCCCCATTTACTCAGTGCGTATCACCAGGGATTACAGGCCGGCATGCAAGACTCACATAGAAAGGAGAAAAGATATCCGCGATATGAATGCAATCGAATCACAACGTAAATCTTCAGGAGAACTCCTGTTTGAAATAGGGACCGAAGAGCTGCCTGCAGGTGTTATCTCTCCTTCCCTTAAGGCAATGGCCGGTATCTTGGACCAAAAACTGAGTGAGGCGCGAATTGGACATGGAGAGATCAAAACATTTGGCACACCGAGGCGTCTGACGGTTGTTGTTCGGGATTGCGAAAAAAAACAGAAATCCGTTGTCACAGAAGTCACAGGGCCTCCGTACTCTGTAGGGTTTGATTCCAGTGGGAAACCGACCAAAGCTGCCGCCGGCTTTGCCCGGGGCCAGGGAGTTGCAGTCACAACGCTTTCCGTGAAAGATACTCCAAAAGGGAAATACCTTTTTCTCAAAAAAACCGTCCGGGGACTTGCGACTCAATCGTTGCTCAAGACCATGCTGCCTGAAACAATCCATTCGATCCCTCTTGCCAAGTCGATGCGCTGGGGGAATTGCAGACTCCTTTTTGCCCGCCCTGTCCGTTGGCTTTTGGCGATCTTTGACGGGCGCATGGTCCCTTTTGTCATAGAAGGGATCAAGAGCGGCAAACGAACCTATGGTCACCGCTTCCTTGCCTTGAAACCGGTTGTGGTGCGCAGCGGTGACGAATATCTTTCCGCCCTGGATTCTGCGTTTGTGGTGCCTGACATTGAAAAAAGGAAGGAAATTATCAGGCAAGGCGCAGACCATGCTGTCCGGAAGAGCGGTGGACACATACTCCCGGATGAAGGGCTTCTTGATACAGTCGTTAACCTCGTAGAATACCCGGCTGTAGCGCTCGGAACCTTTTCCACCGATTTCCTCCGTCTTCCTTCCGAGGTTCTCATCCAATCGATGCGTGAACATCAGAAATATTTTGCGGTTATTGACACGGACGGCCGCCTGAAGCCGCTCTTTGTAGCTGTGAACAATACGCCGGTTGCTGATATGTCGCTCGTAGTCACCGGACACGAGCGGGTTCTAAGGGCCAGGCTGGAAGACGCGCGTTTTTTCTTTGAAGAAGACAGCAAGATCCCGCTCGCCGGGTTTGTGGATAGGCTGAAAGGGCTGTTGTTTCAGGCCAGACTCGGCACTGTTTACGAAAAAACCTGCCGCGTGACGGAATTGACAGGTCATCTTTCCGAAATCGTATCGCCTCAACACAAAGAAGATGCGTGCCGGGCGGCATGGCTTTCCAAGGCCGATCTCGTGAGTCAGATGGTGGGAGAATTCCCGAAGCTGCAGGGGATCATGGGACGTATCTACGCTGAACGTTCCGGAGAACCAAAAGATGTAGCCGGAGCGATTGAAGAACACTATCTTCCCTTGTTTGCAGGAGATACCCTTCCGGAATCCGTTGCCGGAACACTGGTGAGCATCGCTGACAAGCTTGATACAATCGTAGGGTGTTTCGGCGTTGATCTGATCCCCACAGGCACTTCCGATCCGTTTGCCCTGAGAAGACAGGCCCTGGGAATCATTCACACGATTCTGGCCGGGTCGACCTCCATCTCCCTGAAATCCATTACAGATAAGGCCATCAGCCTGTTCGGTGACAAGTTGAGCGCGTCTCCCGAACAAGTGAGGTCCAACGTACTGATGTTTTTCAGACACCGCCTTGAAAACGTAATGCTCGAATCCGGTTTTTCAAAAGATGTGATAGATGCGGCGCTCAGCGTTTCATGTGATGACCTGGTCTCAGACAGTGCCAGGATAGCGGCGCTCGAAAACCTGAAAAACCGACCTGACTTCGCCCCGATTGCCATTGCCTTCAAGCGCGTAGTCAATATCATCAAGCAGCAAAGGAAGTTACAGGCGGAGTTAATCAGGAAGGGCGGGGAGGCGCTCACGTATGAAGATACCGTCAATTCCGGGCTCTTCCAGGAGCAATGTGAATCCGATCTTTACGAGGCGTTCGACCAGACAGCCCGGAAAGTCGCAGACTACTTGCAGGACCGGGCTTACGACAGGGGATTGCAACAAATTGCCCGCCTCAAGAAACCTGTCGATGCATTTTTTGACGGCGTCATGGTGCTTGCCGAGGAACCGGAACTGCAAAAAAACCGCCTGGCGCTGCTGAACAGCATTGCAGGACTCTTCGGACAGTTTGCCGATTTTTCCAAACTCGCTACATGACCGGGCGCCTCCCAGCCCTCCTTGACAAGAACATTTCTTTGCTATATTTAAACAACATGCCTCGAAGGGCCGCCGATCAGGAAATTGCAATGAAAAAACCATTGATCTGTCTGCTTGCGATTCTCTTTGCGATTGGGATTCAGTCCCCGGCCCGGGCCAAAATCCGGGGTAACTGCTCAAATTGTCATACCATGCATAACAGCCAGGGGGGGCTCCCCATGGCCTACGAGATCAATGAAAGTCTTTCAGGATACACATCAGACCAATCCCCTAATCCGTCGCTCCTGGTAACGAACTGTATCGGTTGTCACTCATCCACGGGAAGTTCCGTCATAGAAAACGGTGTGCCGATTGTCTTTAATATGGGGGCTGCTCCCGCCAATTATCTCGCCGCCGGCAATTTCTGCTGGGTAAGAAATGACGATGCAAAAGGGCATAATGTGCTCGGCATATCGCCGATAGACAGCAATCTGACTAGTGCTCCGGGCAACCCGTGGAATTGCGCCAACAGTTGTCATATCTCCCTCGCTGTTCGGCAAACCGCTATTGACGCATTGGGAAGCGGCTGTGAGGGGTGTCACCTGAATGTAAAACATCATGCTGATAAAGGCACAGGCACAAAGTATGTAAACGCCTTTCCCTGGTATCGTTTTCTGTCAGGACATATGAGCGGAGAAAACCATGGAGTGGAAGGGATAGAAGACGAAGACCGGCAATACACATACAGCCCCACCGACCACAATGAGTATCAGGGTATGGAAGGAGACTACACCTCCCCGGCAGGTTTCTACAATCTCGGAAACACGATGACGGCCTTCTGCTGCGGCTGCCACGGCAACTTCCACATAGAACAGGATTCAGGGTCCTGGATCCGTCACCCTTCAGATGCAAGTATCCCGAATTCAGGAGAATATGCCGCTGCGTTTGGAGAAAGCCACATCTACAATCCGCTGGTGCCTGTGGCGCGGCCCGCAAGTTTTAGCTGGACTGGCGGCCCGAGTCCAACCGTAACCATAGGCACGGACATGGTGATGTGTCTCTCGTGCCACAGGGCTCACGGAAGCCCGTACTACAAGATGATGCGGTGGGATTACATGAACTGGCCCGAAAACGGCTATGACGGATGCGGGACGTGCCATACTTCCAAGAACTGAGGTAAAATAGCCGGCTGTTTCGAGGACTTTTTCGAATGAAGAACGTATCTGCATGCCTGATGACTCTCGTCTTTTGGGGAGGCGCCCTTGCCTATGCAGGGCCTTATTTAGACTCGGCCCATGGGAACAGCGCCCACGGCGTCAAACGCACCTCAACCCTGCAATATGCAACCGGCAACTGCGCCCACTGTCACGAGCAGCATTCGATGATCGCCGGCAGTCAGCCGGAACCGTATGGGGGGATGGGCGCGTCTTGTGTTTTTGCGAGGAACTTTGACACCGCCGCAACCACAGGCCCTTACAGCCAGGACGACAACTTCTGCTTCTACTGCCACGCAAACGTAGGCTATCTTCAGGACGGGGGGATTACGAACAATGAATACAGCGCTACGTTTGGCTCGTACAGCCCGGCCCTTTCCATGGGTATTCTGGAGGCCTTCAATCTAAGTTCCGATCAGCCGAACGGCTCCTATCACAATCTCTATGACATCCGGAGATTTGCAAAGGAGAGATTTGATTTCTTCAAGGATTCATCCAATCCCTGTGTGGCCTGCCATAATCCCCATCGCGCAAGGAGAAACAAGGCATACAGGACCGATCCCGCATACACCGCCATCTCGCGGCCCTTTGATCATGAAAACCTGTGGGGAGACAGCGTGGATAGCAGCGAAAAAATGAGCAGGTACACAACCTACCTTCCCCCCTATTACAACTCAACTGCGACCTATGAGCCTGACGGTTCGGCAGTACACAACGGTTCCAGTATGCCGGATTACAACACCTTCTGTCTTGATTGTCACCAGTACGAGGTGCAGAGCACCCGGACAACGTCCATGAACCCCAATACGACAACGGGCTATCTGACGGCTATTGACTGGACCTCTTTGGGAGACATGCACGGCGGGGGGTCGAGAATATATGATGTCGACGGAACCGGAAACACTCGATCCGGGACAATAATCAATCCTTACCATGATTCCAACGCTTCAAATTACGTCCTCTCCTGCATGGATTGCCACGAACCTCACGGAACCGTGCTGGTTTCCGAAAGATCTTCCTCTTATCTGTTGAGGAAGAAGGTCAACAACAACATCGTTGATGGATGCGGACCGAGTGTGGAGAACTTCTGCGAACAGGATTTTTGCGAAAGCTGCCATACGTTTGCCCACGATACCTGCGGTGGCCCACAGGACTGTTTTCAATGTCACTATCATGGCGCCTGCGGCCATGGTGAACCCGAGTGGTGCGGCCCCTGGCAGGGACCAGCCTTTTAGGAACGGGGACGCTGCCCTCTACAGACCTTCAGATAATTAATTGCACAAGGCTAGAGGGAAAAATTCGAGTAAGGCGTACATTGGGGTACGTTGTCGAGGATTTTGACCGATAACGCCGTGCAATTAATTATCTGAAGGTCTATATCTTGTGCTTGAAACCCATTCCAAACAGATCTATACTGCTCCAATGGAAAAAGATATCCTCTCTCTCGTCCCTGAAAAGGAAATTGAAAACCGGGTTATGTTGCTCCAGGCCGAGCTTGATGGATGCAATCTCTCCGGCTGTCTGATCTTGAACAACATCAACATTTTTTACTACAGCGGCACCATGCAGAACGGGATGCTCTTTGTCCCTGGATCCGGCGATCCCGTCTTCTTCATACGCCGTAGTCTTGAAAGGGCGAAAAAGGAATCTCCGCTCACGAAGTTGGCGCCATTTCAAAGATTCAAAGAGATCCCCCAAACCCTTGACGCCTTTGGTTACGACCTTTCGAGGCTCGGCATCGACGAGATCAGCACGCCGCTATATCTGTTCAAGAAGCTCAATCAGGCATTGCCGGCTGCAATATTTTCAGACATCAGCTTTGTCCTGGCAAAGATACGGGCCGTGAAATCGGCTTACGAGATCGAACAGATCAGGGAGGCCGGGAAAAGACACGAAATTGTTTACGCGAACATACCCGACATGATGCGCGAAGGGATGACCGAATGGGAACTCGGCTCTCTGATTATATGCGAGATGTTACGCCTCGGGTCCATGGGAATCGGACGCATAGCACGGTTCAACGGTGAGGTCTTCGGCGGAAACATCTGCTTTGGCGAATCCGGCAATCATCCTTGTGCTTTTGACGGCCCTGGCGGTCTCGTTGGCCAATCCCCGGCCTTTCCCCTTCTTGGGGGCAACCGCAGACTAAAGCGCGGAGATATCATTTATATTGACACAGGATTCGGGTATAATGGTTATTACACGGATAAAACCAGGCTGTTTTCTTTTGGCAGACCCCGCCGGGAAGTTGTGGACGCCCACAAAATCTGCCTTTTGATTCAGGAAAAAATCCAGGGTCTTCTAAGACCTGGCGTGCGTCCTTGTGATATATTCGACAAGACATACGATGAGATCGTCATCCCGGAGAATTTTGCGGCGAATTTCATGGGATTCGGGGAGAATCAGGTCCGGTTTCTCGGACACGGCGTGGGGTTGGTAATTGATGAGTTTCCCGCCATCGCGCACAGGATCGATTGTCCGCTTGAAAAGAACATGGTAATAGCCGTAGAACCCAAAAAGGGGCTTAAAGGGATCGGTCTCGTCGGCATAGAAAACACGTTTTTGGTAACTCATGAAGGCGGCGAAAGACTCACCCCAGGGCCGGACGAGATAACGATTATTTAGGAAGGTAGAGGGCTATTAGCTAAAAATGGAGGCAACACAATGCAGGACGATTTCATCGCCTCTTTGACCTATGAAGTCAGGGAAGAGGTGGTAGAAAGATATTTCTACGAACGTCGGCTCATTGAACTACAGATCGATCATATCCATGAACTGGCCCGAAAGACACGAAAGTTGGAAAAAACGCTGCATCGCTGCTTTGCGCATATCTACAAGTTCCTGATAGACGATTCCAGCATCATGCAATTTGGTACAATAATGAGCAATAAAAGGTCTTGCTTCATAAAATCAGAAGCCCCCGTAACGGCCGAACACAGGCTTTCTCTTGGAGCAAGAATATGTTCACTCACAGGCAGGCGCAAATTCAAAAGACTCGTCTTCGCAGAATATGAAGAACTGGAAAAGGTTGCACAAGAGTATGAATCGGCCTACGAGGACATGAAAGAAGAGTGTGAAGCGGTCTGTCACAACATACGGACATTCCAAAAAAACCATGACGTGATGATTATCATAGGTTTTCTGAAATCAATGGACACCGAACTCCTGATAAAAAAACATTTTCTCGGGGACAACTTCAGCCCTGAAGAAATCGGCAGCGTAGATCAGGGACTTGCCTTTAAAAGACCGCGCATTGAGCAATTCCAGCTCACACCCCCGCCCGAAACACCGTCCATGGACACGGTTGCCGGACCACTGACCGCGCTTGCCTCCGCAGTCTATGACGCTCATACGGATAAGATCAAGCGAGCGCTGAAACAGTTGTGAGTCACCCGCTCACACCTTCTTGTAATACCGTTCAATCGCATCGCAGAGACCCGATATGGTGTATTCTTCCGGAACCACGGAGACCTTGAACCCGAGTTTTCTTGCTGTGTCGGCCGTGATCGGCCCAATCGAAGCGACTGTCAGGTCGGGAAGGAGTGTCCGGACCTCTTCTTCCGTGAATAACTTCCTGAAATTTTTCACAGTGGAAGAACTCGTAAATGTCACAAGATCGATCTCGTTTTTTTTCAGAAGCTCTTTCAGCTCATCAAGATTGTGACAGACCGGTTCATTACGGTATGCTATGATCTCATCCACTATGGCGCCCATCTTGCCGAGTTCAACCGGAAGGATCGGTCGCGCTCCGGTCGGGCGGGGAAGAAGCACCCTCTTCCCCGTCATGTCTTCCTTCCTGAATTCCGCCACAATGGACTCCGCCTTGTAAGTCTCAGGCATGAGATCGGTCCGAAGCCCTGACTCTTTCAGTCGTCGTGCGGTAGCAGGTCCCACCGCGCAAAGCTTCAGGTCCCCCAGATCCCGGGCATCTTTTCCTCCCGCATAGAGCCGGTCAAGAAAAAAGCGGACCCCGTTTACGCTGCCAAACACAAGCCAGTCATACGCGCCGATGTTCTCTATGGCTTGATCCAGAGGAGTCAGGTCTTCGGGGGGGGCCACCTCTATTGTCGGGACCTCAAGACATTCAGCTCCGAGTTCCTCCAAGCGCTCCACCAGATTACTCGCCTGGGCCCGCGCCCTTGTCACAACAACCGTCTTCCCAAAAAGCGGTTTTTTTTCAAACCAGTTCAGAACAGACCTCAGTCTGACAACCTCGCCCACAACAATAACCGCAGGTGGTTTGAATCCGGAATCCTCCACCTGTTGCACAATATTTGAAAGCTTGCCTGAAATCACAGTCTGCTTGCTAGTAGTTCCCCATCTCACCAGAACAACGGGAGTATCAGGGGACCTTCCGTGCTCAATCAACTTTTCAGTGATCCGGTCAACATTTTTGACCCCCATGAGAAAGATCAAGGTGCCCACGCCTGTCGCAATATTCTTCCAGTTTACATTGGAACCTGGTTTTGTCGGATCTTCATGGCCCGTGATGAACGCCACTGAAGCCGTGTGCTTGCGGTGCGTAATAGGAATACCCGCATATGCAGGCGCTGCAATAGCCGAAGTAACTCCCGGAACAACCTCAAAAAGGATATCTTCCCCTACCAGGATTTCCGCTTCCTCCCCCCCCCTTCCGAAGATAAACGGGTCTCCACCCTTCAGACGCGCCACGGTCAAACCTGCTTTCGCTTTTTCGACTATCAGGTTGTTAATCTCCGATTGCGATACGGTATGCGCCCCGCCTCTCTTGCCGACATATATCACTTCCGCATCTTCCCGCGCATACTTCAGAAGCTTGCGGGACGCAAGAAAATCATAGATAATAACATCCGCCCTTTCCAGGCAGGAGGCCCCCTTTACCGTAATCAGACCCGGATCACCCGGCCCCGCGCCTATCAAGTATACTTTCCCGGTTTTCATATTTGTTTCCTGTGTCAGGGAATCCTTGCGAGGATATCCCCTGCTCCTGCGGCAAGAAGGCGGTCCGCCAATGCCACGCCGAGCGTCTCAGACTCCGTTGGGGGTCCTGTTATCGATTCACGGATAATCCTTGATCCGTCTACCTCAGCAACAAGACCGGTTAACCGGAACTCACCATTGCTGATCCTTCCAAACGCCGCGATCGGAACCTGGCATCCCCCTTCGAGACGCTTCAAAAACGCACGTTCCCCAAACGCAACAGTAGCCGACTCAGGGT
>MAXM01000078.1 GCA_001751015.1 Desulfobacterales bacterium C00003106 | reverse complement strand
ACCTGGCATTTAGGGGTAATATAGCTCAAAAAATATGACTTGTGCTATTAGCTATTAGCCGTTAGGTTTTGGTTTAACAGTCCGTTTTTATACAAAGTTTTTACCTAACAGCTAACAGCTGGCATCCGTCTATGTTGAAAAAGTGCGACCTGTGCGGTTAGCTTTTGGATAAAACTGTTCAACATCCTCTTTACCTCACTGACCTGTTGATTAAGTTTTCTAAAATCCCTCATTTCCACCCCTTTTCAATGCTAACCGCTAATGGCTAACCGCACAGGTTGAACTTTTGTGATTTGAGATCGAACAAATTTGACCCAAATCTATGCGCCTCCTTGGGGAACTTATTTCGTCCCCGTTCCTAAATAAGCTTTCCTGATGCCTTGTGCAGTGCAACTCCGTTTCCATCACCGACGTAGTGGACATCCCGGTTCACACTCATTCGGGCAGGCTGCAAATACTCATACAACCAATTCCAGCATTCGCCGGGATCTGTCCTGGAATTGGACATAAAGATCTCAACTATTGCGTACCGGTATTCAGGGTACGTGGAAACAAGTATGTGTGATTCGGCCAGAAATATTACTGCGGTTATTCCTCTCCCCGGATACGATACAGACCCCTTCCCGAGAACTGTTGCACCCACGTCTGTTGCAGCATTTTCCGCCATCCGGACTATGGCCTCCTTGTCGTTGAGGTCACCCTTGCACTCGTAACAATCAATATTCAGTTGGGTAATAGCTTCGTGTGAATTCGAACCGGCGGACTCATCTCGCTGGAACGGTATCCCTTGTGTGTCTCCCATGGTTCTATCTATCCCTTTTTTGTGTCTTTCCTGACAGAACTGCACTGTCGGGTTGCTCTCATCCTCTCTCCCGGTCTTGAAGCCGAACGGAAACGCCATTGCCTTCGGCTGATACTTTTGTTATACCTCGAAAGGTCATAAATCGTTATTTGTGGCCTTTCGAGCTATATTATAACAAGAAACCAGGAAACGGGGAAGGAGGAAACATAATGACATCTGATACCGGTATTGTCAGGCACGATCTTTACAAAGAACATCTTGCCGATTTTCCTCACGTGGAAAGTCCACAGCGTCTTGAGGCAATATATGAGATGCTCGATTCAGACGACATGGAGGGAAAACTGACACGTATCTCACCACGTCCCGCCACGCACGATGAATTGAAATGGGTTCACAGCGACGCGCATGTCGAAAAGCTGGCTCGTTCCAACGGCCTGCCCTACAGATCTCTTGACCCTGACACTCAGACTACGGCCCTTTCCTATCAGGCGGCAAAACTCGCAGTCGGCGGTCTGTTCTCGCTCACAGACAGGATATTTGATGGCACGGTAAGAAATGGTTTCGCCATAGTCAGACCCCCCGGACATCATGCCGAAAGAAACAGCGCAATGGGATTTTGTCTTTTCAATAACGTGGCCCTCGGCGCCATGTATGCCATGTCCCGACATTCTGCAAAGAGATGCCTGATCGTGGACTGGGACCTTCATCACGGCAACGGCACACAAAACACCTTCTATGAGGACCCGAATGTGCTCTATTTTTCCACCCACCAGTATCCGTACTATCCGGGAAGCGGCGGTCTGACGGAATCAGGGAGTGGGGACGGGCTCGGATTTACGGTCAATGTCCCCCTTGATCCCGGCCATGGAGACAGCGCATTTTTCAAGATATTCAAAGAGATCCTTTGTCCGATAGCAGGCGAATTCAAACCCGACTTCATTCTTGTGTCCGCCGGCTTTGACACATACGCGGGCGATCCCCTTGGAGGCATGAATGTCACCCCGCAAGGCTTTGCAGCGCTCACCCGGGTACTCATGGATATCGCAGGGCAGTATGCCTCCGGCAGGCTTGCCATGACCCTGGAGGGTGGTTACAATCTTACCGGATTGCGGGATTCGATTCGGGCGGTCTTGAAAGAACTGATGGGGGAAAGTATCCTGACAGAAAGCGATCTGAAAGCGCTTGAACAAGGACCGGCTCCGGCCATCATCAACGAGGTTATTCAGGTGCAGCGATCCTACTGGTCATTCTGATTTTTTGGGCTGATCTTTCAGGCTAATCTTTCAGGAAGTTGGTCACATCATCTGCAACGCGTTTGGCATTCAGGGTGCAATCGTTTAAGGCTATTCCCCTGTAGGAGTTGCCTGTAAGAAAAAGGCCGGGAATCCGTGAAAGCCTCTCGTCTATTTCCTGCAGGCGCACGCTGTGACCAACATTATATTGACAGATCGCCTTTTGCCATTTGAATACATGTGCGAATTGCGGTTTTGCAGTAATACCCATGATCTCTTTGAGCTCGCTACGGACCATTTGAATTGTTTCTTCTTCTGAAAGACCGGCGAGTTCCGGAGACCGGGCGCCCCCCACAATGGTTCGGAAAAGCACGCTCCCTTCAGGGGCCCTGTGGGAAAAGATACTCGAAGTCCAGAGAGAACCCAATATCCGGCGATTTTCTTCCCTGGGGATCAGGAACCCGAATCCGTTGATATCGCGGTCTATCATTGTCCTGTCGAAACCAAGCCCCACAACGGTTGCGGGCGCAAACTCAAAGCGATCCAGGACGGTTGCAAGCCCCTCGTCGATAAAGGAAAGAGGTGACGAGGCATCACAGGCCGGGGTTGCGACCACTACACAGTCCGAGTCAAGGTCTTCGGCATTGGAAAAGGATAGCCTGAATCCCTCAGAAGTCATCCCGATCTTTTTTAGATCGGCATTCAAATGGATTTGTCCGCGGAAACGTTCTGCAATTGCATCAGGCAGGACAGACAACCCCTTGTCAAACGAGGTCAACTTTCCCCCTGGTCCGGCCGGCCCTCCCCCGTGCTTCCCGGTTCCGGGATTCTGCTTTCTTGCTTTGGCCAGTTTGATCATCGCCCTTATCAGGCTGCCATATTCTCTTTCGAGTTCCACCATTCGGGGAAAACAGCTCGCAAGGCTCAGTCTTTCCGTGTCCCCTGCAAACACCCCGGCAACCATTGGATCAAGAAGTCTGGCGTGGGCTTCCTTGCCAAGACGGCGCCGGGCAAACTCCGCTATGGTCGGGTCCGTCCCCTGTTTCGGTCCGGGCGCCCATAGCTCTCCAATGATACGCAATTTTCCTCTAAGGGAAAGAAGGTCGGAGCGAAAGAACCGAAAGGGATTGGTGGGCAGTTCATGCAGCTTGCCTGCGGAATATATGAAGCGTCTTTGAGCCGCATCGCTGCTGCGAGCCAATCGGTTCGAGAGCCCAAGCTCCGCACAAAGTTCGATCGTAGAAGGTTTGGAATCGAGAAAACCGTTCGGTCCCCCTTCACATCTAAATCCGTTTTCATAGACCGCGCCTATCTTACCGCCGGTTTTTTTCTCTTTTTCAAAGATAAAAAGCTTATGGCTTACGCCCGATTCTTTCAGTTTCTTTTCTATTTGAAAGGCAGTGGCGAGTCCGGATATTCCGGCGCCTATGACAGCAATCTGCTTCATCAATCAAGCCCCTTTCGCGAGATGTTCCCGAACGAGATCCGCCAACACCGCTATGAAGTCGTCGGAATCGTTCAGGGATTCGGTCCGAACCAGTCTTCCGCCCTTTTTTTCCACCTGTGACCGGTAGAGGATGTCCATCTCATAAAGGGTCTCAACATGGTCTGAGACAAAACTCACAGGCACCATCAGGAAATCTCTTTCTCCGGCTTCCAGCAACTGGTCCAACAGTCTGGCAGTGTCCGGTTCCAGCCACTTTACAGGACCTGAACGACTCTGGAAGGCAAGATGGCACGGATATTCCGCAAACTTTTCTGTCACTAAGCGAAAAGTGGTTTCTGTGTGATTCAGGTATGTGTCTCCCCCTGCAATCAGCTTTTGGGGCACGGAATGCGCGCTGAACACGATATTCACCCTCTTTTTCTCGTCTCCTGCAAAAGAATCCAGTCCCTTTTTGATCCTTGACTGGAGGCATGCTATATACGCGGGGTGCTCATAAAATCGATCGATTACGGAAAGTTCAATATCAGCATTTTCTTTCTCTATTGCCGAGCGAAGGTCCTTTATACTACTTCCACCTGTCACGCTTGAGTAGTGCGGATAAAGGGAAAGAGCAACAGCCTTTTCTATTTTTTCCTGTTTGATAGTCCTTATGGCCTCTGACGCAAATGGATACCAATAGCGCATTGCCACAAGACACAGAGCCGGAATGTCTGATACTGCAAGGGCTGCCGCAAGCTTTTCCGCCTGCCTCATAGTAATATCGGTCAAAGGGCTTTTCCCTCCGATCATCTCATAATATTTTTGAGACTTGGGCGCCCTTCTTGACGCGATAATCTGCGCAAGGACAGGTTGCATAAAGGCGGGACAGGGAAGACGAATAATATCCCTGTCACTAAACAGGTTGCGCAGGAATGGTTTGACCGCGTTCAAAGAGTCCGGTCCCCCCATGTTCAGGAGAATAACGCCGATTTTTTTGTCAGTAGTATTGTTCATAGTTCAGCTCGCAGTTATGAGTTCGTAGTTCGAGATATCTTTATGCCCTTTGCTCCGATAAATCATGCACCATTTCAACCAGGGCCTGGACGTTTTCAACAGGAGTGGCCGGAAGAACTCCGTGTCCAAGGTTAAAGATATGACCGGGTCTCCCTCCCGCACGTTCCAGGATGTCCCGCACACGCTCCTTGATCCCCGCCTGGTCCATAAACAGCACGCACGGATCAAGATTTCCCTGAATTGCCCGGTCGTGCCCGATTGCTTTCCATGCATCGTCAATCTCGATCCGCCAGTCCACACCGATTACATCCGTATTCAGGTTTCTCATCCGGTCCAGGAGAGTGGATCCGCCTTTGCAGTAGTAGATAACAGGAACTCCATCGCGCCTGAGGCGGTCAACCACATTCTTGACGTATGGAAATACAAAGGAATCAAAGTCAGACGGAGAACAGATGCCCGCCCATGTGTCAAAGAGTTGTACTGCCTGCGCACCCGCTTCGATCTGTGCATTGAGATAAACAGCGATCGCGTCTGCAAGTTTTTCAAAAAGGGCGTGTGCCGTGTCCGGTTCTCTATACATCATCGACTTTAAGTTGATAAAATCCCTTGAGCTTCCTCCTTCCACAAGATACGTAGCAAGTGTGAAAGGACTCCCTGAAAATCCGATAAGGGGAACCCTCCCGTCGAGCTCCCTCCTGAGAATGCGAATCGTCTCCATAACAAATGAAAGCGACGTTTCAGGATCGATCTCCTTAAGTTTGTCGATATCGGATCTGGAACGGATCACCGGACTCAGTTTTGGCCCCATCCCCTCTCCGAATCGCAGATCGATTCCCATTGCCTCGGGGAGTGTGAGGATGTCTGAAAAAAGGATCGCGGCGTCTACATTGAGCCTGTCAACCGGCTGAATGGTTACCTTTGCAGCAAGCTCGGGGGTCTTGCAAAGTTCAAGGAAATCCACCTTCTTGCGAACCGCACGATACTCCGGCATGTATCTTCCTGCCTGCCGCATTATCCATACAGGGGTTCTGTCCACTTCCTGCCTGAAACATGCCCTGATAAAACGATAGTCGGTCACGGCTTTCTCCTCTTGTTACCGTTGAATGTACGTCCCCGTTCCCTATCCGGTCTCCACATGTGTCTCACATAGTGTATAATAAGCTGGTTCAGGGTTCGGGGTTGAGCGGTTCAGCGTTCATGATTCAGGGTTGAAACGATCTAATGAACGGGGACGAAATAACTTCC
>MAXM01000077.1 GCA_001751015.1 Desulfobacterales bacterium C00003106 | reverse complement strand
GGATAGCAGCGTCCTGGAACGAATTTTTGATCCGTATTTCACAACCAAGGAACAAGATAAGGGCACTGGCCTGGGATTGTCGATAGCTCATGGAATAGCCAAAAACTGCGGTGGTGATATCGAGGTGGAGAGTGAGCCCGGCAAAGGATCAACCTTTCATGTTTATCTGCCTCGCACAGCAGAGATCTGTCACATACAGCATGATAAGCCGGCGCCGGTATCTTTGCAGAAAGGGGATGAGCATATCCTTCTCGTTGACGATGAGGAAAGTATAGTTAGCGTTGAGAAACTCCTGCTAAAGGCCCTTGGTTATCGCATAACAAATTCAACCAGCAGTATAGATGCCGTTGAATTGTTCCGTAAACACCCCGAGGAATTTGATCTTGTGATTACCGACCAGTCCATGCCTAAGATGACGGGATTAGAACTTGCGAAAAACATGATAAGAATCAGGCCGGATCTCCCAATTATACTTCGTACCGGACTGGTCAATTCGAATCTTGAACAAAAAGCAAAAGAGATAGGCATCAGAAAGGTCTTGGGCAAGCCTTTGACACAGAATCGTATATCTGAAGAGATTCGTAACGTACTGGATGTTTACGGTTGTCCGGTAGGCCGTTGATCTTTACAATTTCCTTACAGGGAAGATGACATGAATGTTTTGGAAACAGAATATGAAAATCCGTTTTTTTGTCATCATATTGAAAAAGAGAACCCTGACGCGAGGTTCGATTTTACGAGATGGTGGGATCCGAGGCGGTTTAATTGGACCTACAGCAGCTTCCTGGCAAAGTACTTCAGCAATCATTTCGAGATATGGTGGAATCCCGAGAGCTTTAACTGGCGATCATGCGCAGCCCTGACGCGATACTGCCGACGAGATTTTGCCGTGTGGTGGGACCCCGAGAAATTTCACTGGAACACAAGAACAGTAAGATTGTTAACAAAACACTACGGCGTTTTTCTTGACACATGGTGGGATTCTGCCAGATTCCCGTGGAAAACCGATACCGGATACCTTGTCAGAGAACTTTCTCACCGATTTGACACATGGTGGAATGAAGATAAATTTCCATGGGGCACAATGTTCTGTAATGTCCCGGTTGAACACATGCTCGTCAAATACTGCAGCAAATACCTTCCTGTCTGGTATTCTTCTGAGGGCTTTCATTTATCCGAAGCAATATGCAATCTCCTGAAGACAGAATGCGGTGATTTCAAGGAACTGTGGGCAAAGGATTATCTTCTATACAGGCTTTCAAAATAAAATCATGAACGAATTCCAAGAAGAACAAAATACGGTTGACCGGATTATTTCAAGACTTCTGCGTGATCCAAACGGACTTCCCATCGGGCTTGAACTGTTGAACAAGGATATCATTTTCCTTGATTTGCCGGCGGACATTCCTGTTTTTAAGACTGCAAATACAATCTATTTGAACAGAACAAGCCGGTTCCTGAAAACCAGAAACTTTGAAGAGTCTGTTACGTTTCTCATGCTGCATGAAGCCCTGCATGCCCTCTGTTTTCACGACCGCAGGCTCAAATCAAAAGACCCCGCATTGTGGGGAATGGCCACCGATTACATGGTGGACGCATTCATTGTCTATTTGAGGGATTTCTTCAGCAAGGAACTTGTCAAATACGACCCCGGCCGGATGCTTGCGGGTGAAGACCCCTTTGTTTACGACCCGCAGTACAGCGGCATGCTTGAAGAGGATATCTACGAGGACCTGAGCAAGACATCCGAGGTGATCTCAAAAGTGACAGAAGAGATGCTGTCGGATGCAAAAGAAAACAAGAAGAGAGGAAAGAAGGAGTCCGGCGCTATGCCGAGAGTGATCCGGTCAAACATAAAACGCAATAAAGACCGGATTCGGCGGAGCGATATAGAGGTCCTGCCTAGTGCTGGACGGAGTAAATCCGACAAACAGGCGCAGTTACCGGATGAGGACAATGGTGAGGAAGATGGGGTAGAAAAGAAAGTCGATGGAAAATCCCCTGTTACGCCGCAATTGAACCGGGACGACAACGGGCTGGAAGAAAAAGGGGAACATCACACCCGTCTTGCAAGAAACATGTTTGAAGTGATCATAAAAGGTCACGGTACGGCGGAGTCAAAGCGTTTTCTGGAGCTGCTGTCCGGTGTTAAAACAGACTGGAAGCTTATCCTTGCAGATTCATTGAACCTGGCCTTAGACAGATCGGCTGAACTTGCGTGGGGAAAGCCAAGGCTTGCCTGGCTTGTAAACAATGATACCTTGCCCTATCTGCCGGATTATGCAGATGAACCAAAACCCGGAACCGTAGTCGTCAGCATTGATGAATCAGCATCCGTATCCGACCGCAACGTATCCATGGCCATAGATATAGTGTGTCAGGCGAAAGGCAGATACAAGAAAGTCTTTGTCATCAAGCACGACATGGATGTCAACTGGACAGGAGAATATGAAACCATAGGAAATGACGACATAAAAGAGCTTATAAAAAGAAAACACTGCGGGGGCACATCGCACAAAAAGGTCTTTGAGACAATAATGCATTATGCAAGGGCGGGAGAGGGGAACCTTATTTCTGTATATATAGGGATCACTGACATGGAATCGGACATATTGCAGGTCCAGGATATCCTCCCTGTATGGCTGCCAAGAATATACCTTGCCTGCGGCAGAAAACTCCCGGAAGGGATCGTTGGAAAAATCATAAATTTTGTTTAGGAATCATATTTATTCTCGCAAGGAGAAAAAATGGAAACAAGTCTGAATATGAACAAAGTGGTCGATTTTGTTACGCGCTGCGTTACGCTTCAGCTTGCCGTAAATCAGAACGGAAATCTCACTTCCATACCCTGGCTGTCAGGCCCTCCAGGCATCGGCAAATCAGAAGTAATCCGCCAGATATGCAGGGACAAGGGCTGGGGACTGAGGGTGGTGTATATGGCCACGATCATGCTCGAACAGATCACGGGGCTGCCCGCAGTAACAAAGGACAGAGACAAAGAGTCCGAATTCATAAGGTGGTCAAGGCCTGAAATCTTCAACCTTGAAAAGCTCCAGGTTGCGCCGAAATATCGCGAATCTCCGATCATAATGCTGTTAGACGACGCGCATCTGTGCAACCGCCAGATTCAGGCCTACCTGTTTCAGCTTCTGACATACAGGTCGATTCATGATCATAAGCTGCCGGATAACGTAGCGCTTGTCCTGGCCGGAAACAGGGGAAAAGACAAGGCCGGTTTCCAGGAAATCCTGGCGCCTGTTGCAAACCGCATATTTTTTATCAATCTTCACGCCGACCTTGATCAGTGGGTGGAGGGTTTTGCGGTAAAAAACAATATCAGAAGCGAAATCATTTCCTTTTTGCAGCATTACCCCGAATGCCTTGTGGGAAAACCAATGGAATCGACTGCGTGGGCATCTCCAAGGTCCTGGACATACGCGTCAATCAATATCGACTCTTTCGGGGAATCCCTGGCGGACAATACCCTGTTTACTATATTGTCCGGCCATGTGGGGACCGAAGCAACAACAAAGTTCATCGAATATCATGAGCTTTACGCGAGGTGGAATGCGGCTGCCATTCTAAACGAAAGTGAACCCGTCGAGATCGAAAGCCTGTCCAAGATCGAGTCTTATGCTCTTTTGAGTTCCTGCTCCGCCTTCCTGCTGAAATCTTTCAGGGAGAATGGTTTTAAGCTGAACGGATCCATGGAACATCTGCTCGGAAATTTTGAATCAATTCTGTCTGAAATGATCCACACAAACAAAGAGATTGTGCCGCTCGGGTTGAAACAGATCCTTCTTGGAGAAAGAACAGAAACAGGCAGGAACACCATTATCGAAAGACTGACTGCAGACAAAGAAGTTGTTCATGAGCTCTTTGATATCGTGTGACTAAGGAACGGGGACGAAATAACTTCCTCAACTATGCATCACAGCTTCAGGCCACCTTTGCCCGATCTCAAATCCCAAAAGCATCAAAATAGCTTGCTATTCCATCAACTTTTGTGATTTGAGATCGAACAAATTTGATCCAAATCTATGCGCCTACTTGGGGAAGTTATTCCGTCCCCGTTCCTAAGCACCTTTCTGAGAAACTGTCCTGTATAGGACGCGTCAAGCGCCGCGATTTCTTCAGGCGTCCCGCATCCAACCACTTCGCCGCCGTTGTTTCCGCCTTCCGGTCCGAGGTCAATAATATAATCCCCTGATTTTATTACATCCATGTTGTGTTCAATGACAATAATTGTATTGCCCGCGTCTGTGAGGCGGTTCAAGACCTCAAGAAGTTTTTGTATGTCAGCAAAGTGGAGTCCGGTTGTGGGCTCATCCAGAATGTATACAGTCTGCCCCGTATTCGATTTGCTCAGTTCTCTTGACAGCTTCACACGTTGAGCCTCACCTCCGGAAAGCGTAGTGGCCGACTGGCCGAGCCGGATGTACCCAAGCCCCACATCGATCAATGTCCGGAGTTTTCTCTTTATGGGCATGATATTTTCAAAAAAGCGAAAGGCGCGGTTGATCGTCATATCGAGTATCTCGGCAATATTGTGCCCTTTATAACGGATTTCGAGCGTTTCCCTGTTGTATCGTTTTCCGCCACAGACATCGCAAGTTACGTAGACATCCGGAAGGAAATGCATCTCTATCTTGATAATACCGTCCCCCCTGCATGCTTCACACCTTCCGCCCTTCACATTAAAGCTGAATCGGCCCGGCCTGTATCCGCGAGCTCTGGCATCCGGCGTCTGTGAAATAAGTTGTCTGATATATGTAAAAAGTCCGGTATAAGTGGCGGCATTGGAACGGGGAGTTCGCCCGATAGGGGATTGGTCGATATTAATGACCTTGTCCACATGTTCGAGCCCGTGTATGTATTTGTGTTTTGCGACTTTTGCCCTGCTGTGGTAAAACCTGCGCGCCAATGCCCTGTAGAGTGTTTCCAAGACCAGCGATGATTTACCGGAACCGGAAACGCCGGTCACGCAAATAAATCGTCCAAGGGGAAACGAGACATCAATATCCTTCAGGTTGTTGACAGACGCACCTTCTATGATCAGGTTTCCTTTGTCACTGTGCCGCCGTGTTCGTGGGACCGGTATTTTCTTCCTGCCGGAAAGATACATCCCGGTAATGGACTCCTTGTCAGACAGCAGGGCATCCGGCGTTCCGCTGAAAACCACATTTCCGCCGTTCATCCCGGCGCCCGGCCCCATGTCGACCACGTAATCAGCGGTCATTATGGTTTCGGCATCGTGCTCTACCACCAGGACCGTATTCCCCAATTCACTCATCTCCCGAAGGGTTCCCAGCAATTTCCGGTTGTCGCGCTGATGGAGTCCTATACTAGGCTCATCCAGGACATAGAGCACCCCTGTAAGCTTTGAGCCGATCTGAGTGGCCAGTCTTATCCTCTGTGCCTCGCCTCCGGACAGAGTGGCGGCGGCGCGATCAAGCGTAAGGTAACTGAGTCCTACATCCTCAAGGAAGGTGAGCCTTTCGGATATCTCACGCAGGATTCGCTCTGCAATAGCCTGATCCCGGCCGGATAACTCAATGGACGCAAAAAAAGAAATCGTCTCGGAGATTGAGAGGGCAACGACCTGATCGATAGAACGGTCCCCAATCTTGATCGATCGCATCTCCCGTTTGATACGCGTTCCTTCACACAGAGGACAGGGACTGAGATTCATAAAACGTTCAACATCTTCCCGTACGTGGTGGGACCCTGTTTCCTTGTAACGCCGCTGCAGGTTCGGGATGATCCCTTCAAAGGGCTTTGTATAAGAAAATCTCCGGGTTCCCTTTTCAAAATAGAAACGAATTGATTCTTCTTTTGATCCGTATAAGAGGACATCTCTAAATGTCTTGGGTAACTGTGAAAAAGGCGTGTATATATCCACGTTATAATGAGCCGTCAGGGCATCCAGTATCTGATGGAAATGAATGCTGTGTCTGTTCTCCCACGGCACAACCGCGCCGTCTCTCAGACTAAGATCAGGGTCCGGTACTATCAGCTCAGGATCAAAGACCGTCATAGTGCCCAGACCGCTGCATTCAGGGCAGGCCCCCTGAGGACTGTTAAAGGAAAAACTCGCCGGTGTTATCTCGGGATAACTTATGTCACACTGAATACACGCAGCCCTTTCGCTGAAAAGGAACGGTTCCTTGCCTTCCACATCGATTGTCACCAGCCCGTCGGATTGTCCCATGGCCAGTTCAAGGGAATCAGCTAATCGGTTGCCTATAGTCTCTTTTACGACAAGCCGGTCAACAACCACATCGATTGAGTGCTTCCTGTTCTTGTCTAAGGAAATATCCTGGTCTAATTCTACTGTTTCCGCGTCTATTCGAACCCTGACAAACCCGTCCTTGCGCAACCGGCGCAAGAGCTTCTGATGAGTCCCTTTTTCGTCTGCGGCAACCGGAGCCAGTATGATTATCCTTGTCCCTTCAGGCAGATTCATTATCTCGTCCGTCATCTGCTGAACAGTCTTAGGGAGAATGGGGCGACCACACTTATAGCAGTACAGATGCCCGATGCGTGCGAAGAGAAGCCGAAGATAGTCATAGATCTCCGTGACCGTGCCCACTGTGGATCTGGGATTATGACTGCCCGATTTTTGTTCTATGGCGATTGCAGGCGAAAGCCCTTCTATGGTGTCAACATCCGGCTTGTCCATTCTTTCCAGAAACTGACGGGCATAGGCCGACAGCGACTCCACATACCGGCGCTGGCCCTCGGCATAGAGAGTATCAAACGCAAGCGTTGATTTTCCCGAGCCGGAAAGCCCTGTTACGACGACGAGACGGTTTCGCGGGATGGTAAGGTTGATATTTTTTAAATTGTGCTGTCTTGCGCCACTTATTATGATTTTATCCAAACCCATTTGACACATCCTGAAATAAAACAGGCAAAGGCCCGCACATGGTTGTTACGGAAAGCCAAACAAATAGTATAGCACCGTATCATCCCAAGAGCAATTGGTTTGAAGGATCAGACCTCGGCACATGCAGCGGCCGCGTCTGCGGTCAGGACATTTTCAGTTTTTCAAAAGGAGATGAACGCAGTAAAAGCGTTCTTGTGTGATCCTGAAGCTTTTGCAACCTGTGCGGTTAGCCATTAGCATTGAAAAGGGGTGGAAATGGGAGAGTTTAGAGAACTTAATCAACAGGTCAATGAGGTAAAGAGGGTGTTGAACATTTTTATCCAAAAGCTAACCGTACAGGTCGAGCTTCTGTGGCAGGGATTGAGCGAGCCCTAATAAGAAACGGGGACGAAATAACTTCCTCAACTATGCAT
>MAXM01000076.1 GCA_001751015.1 Desulfobacterales bacterium C00003106 | reverse complement strand
GGACCATAGACCAGCTCATCATTATCCGTTATAAGTAACGAGCGCATTACTCGAGCTACTACCGGGAAACGCGCTTGTTAACGCTCGATGACAGCAGACGTCCGGGAAAAAGCCGATATTCGGGAAGCAACTATTTGGGTGAGTGGGGTGGACCGCATCCATGAGCCGAGAACATACCGGCCTGCCATGATTTTTCAGCCACCCTATTTGCTGCTCCGGCAAGAAAAGAACAGGCATCGCAGAAAAGGAGGTTACGTTGGGAAGAGAAAGGTCTCTGATATTCCAACGCTTAGGGCGAACCCATAGGAGGAGGATGTGAAGAATAGAATTGGACGTTTCGGAATCGCCTCAGTTACGCTGATCATTTTTATTGTTTTTTTAGGATGTGCGTCAAGCAAAGAGTACAGCTATGAAAGGATCGTGTCCGAACAGAGCCTGGCACATGTCAGGAAACAGCCTACAGCAAGGTCGGAATTTGAGCCGGACCTAAGTCGTCTGGAAAGGCCGGTTTCTGTGCTCGACAGCATCAGGATCGCCATCAATAATAACCCTGACATTGATATTGCAGTTTCCCGCATCCGGGAGTCAGAAGCCACGATCGACGAGGCCAATGCCGCTTTTTGGCCGAGATTGGCCTTTTACACGGAATACATAAAGGGAGATTCCCCATCGACGTATCTTTTCAAAAAGATAGATCAAAGAAGACTCAGTCCGGGCACGGATTTCAATAACCCGGGCATGATCGAGAATTTTGAACTCGGGGTTTGGGCGAGGTATAATATCTACAATGGCGGCAGAGACATATTGAGAAAGAAAATAGCCGCCACCGGCCTTGAAATCGGTCAACTGGATCGGCTGACAGTGGAAAACGCGCTGATCGCATCTGTAATTCAGGCATATTACAACACACTGGCGGCAAGGGACTTCATCGAGGTTGCCACAGAGACTGTCTCAACAGTTGATTCACAGTTGAACATCATGCTGGTGAAATTCAAAGGGGGCGGGGCCTTAAAATCGGATATACTCTCTTTGGAGGTCCGTCTTGCACAAACCAGGGAAAACCTCATCAGGGCCAGGAACAATTGTAGTCTTTGCATGGCCGCGCTGGCCAATCTGATGGGCGCTGACCCGGATACAGAGATCGAACTCTCCGGCGCTGAATGGCAGCCTGTCGAGCTTCCCGCAAATTATGATGACGGTATTGTCGCGGCCCTGGGAATAAGGCCTGAGCTGCTTAAGGCAAGAGAGCAGATTGTCTTGTCGGAGATGGGACTGGACATGGAAAAGAAGGGCTATCTTCCAAGCCTCAATGCCCATGGAAGATACTACGGTGATGATTCAGGGATGGAATTTTCCCGGGAAAGAGCCAACTGGGTAGCAGGAGTTGTTTTCGACTGGGATATTTTTACCGGATTTGATACAAAGGCAAGGGTTCAAAAGGGGAGGGCGGTGTTGGATCAGGCCCTTGCTGCTGACCGGAAGACCACACAGTCGATTCAACTCGATGTGAAAACCGCGTATCTGAGATCGTCCGAGGCAAAGGCAAGGCTGAAAGTCGCCGAGATAAGCGTTGCTCAGGCCGAAGAATCTCTGAATCTTGTCAAGCTGCAGTATGAAGGAGGGTCCGCCACAATCACGAGGTACCTTGATGCCGAGCTGGCGCGCAATAGCGCCAGAATGAGGGAACGATCTGCTTTTTATGACTGGAAAAAGGCCCAGGCGGATATCGGGAGGGCCTTGGGGTACTGCGGATTATGCGCTCGAAAGGAGTTGGCAGGAAATGAAGAATGAAATCAGGAGGTATTACAAAATTCTCTCGCTTGCTGCCGGTCTGCTTGTCCTTCTCGTGCTTATTTTCTATACAGGAGCCTTTTTTCGCAGCAGACTGATCCAGCCCGAATCAGTCAAAACAGAAGATACTCCTCCGGAGCAGACAGCATATTCCACGGTGGAGGATATCCCTGAATGGTATGAGGCTGTGGGAACAGTGCGTTCACGGACAGAAACTCATGTTTCAGCCCAGATAACCGGACGCATCCTGAAGGTTATGGTACGACCGGGAGACACGGTAAAAAAGGGAGATCCTTTGGTCTACCTCGATAACCAGGAGCTTCAGGCAAGACTGGACCGGGCCCGTCAGGGCGTTTCGGCCGCGACCGCAAGAAAAGAACAGGCCGGGCATGCGCTGATTGCGGCACAGGCGGTTTTTGTGCAGGCTGAATCAGACTACAAGAGGACAAAGACGTATTTTGATCAGGAGGCCGCAACAAAGAAGGACCTGGAACAGGCTGAGTCGTCTTACAAACAGGCAAAGGCTCAAGTGGAGCAGGCCAAAAAGGGTATGGCTGCGGCTGAAGCGGGCGTACAGCAGGCAGGAAAGGTCGTGGAAGAAGCCGGTATCGCGCTTGGATATGCGACAATTACAGCCACAGAAGCGGGAGAAGTTGCTAAGCGGCTGGCTGAGCCGGGTGATCTGGCATGGCCGGGAAAACCTTTACTGATTCTGCAAGCCCCCGGAGCGTTAAGACTCGATGCACACGTACGCGAGGGGCTGATAAGAACGGTCTTGTCGGAATCGCATCTTCAGGTGTCAATCAATGCGCTTGATGAGGTGCTTGATGGCAGAGTCGAAGAGGTTATTCCGTCTGCGGATCCCCTGAGCAGAACCTTTGTGGTAAAGGTTGCCATTCCGTCTGTCCGGGGATTGTATCCCGGTATGTTCGGCAGACTGCTTGTGCCTCTCGGCCAACGGCAGGCCGTGGTTGTGCCCGAGAAAGCGATCCATTATATCGGCCAGTTAGAACTGGTCAAGGTAGAAAAGGACGGCCTCTGGTACGACTGTCTTGTCAAGACCGGCAAAAAGATCAACGGCAAGATAGAAGTTCTTTCAGGCCTGAATGGAGACGAAAAGATCGCTGTGAGGGATTGAGCCTGATCCATCCAATAAAGGCGATGATGTTAAGGACCGACTGTGTTCTTATAGGTCTTCGCAGATTAATTGATACTCTATATTGTATGATGCGACCAATGTAACATTGTGTATAGTATGCCGATTTTTATCGCCTAAAGGCAGATTCCCTTTCTTAATGTAAAATCAAAAGTATATTCTGGTTATAACGGATTTAGGGGAGCTGCAATTTCAATATGTTAGAGGGTGTAATGATGCATTATATTGATTTTATAGAACAAAACATCATAACATTTGAAAATGAAGCTCCATAAGCCAAACAGATATGTCATTGTTTACATCAGTAAATGGTGATTTGACCGCAGTAAATGGTGATTTGACCGATTAAAATGATTTTGTGACGCAATAAACTCAAC
>MAXM01000075.1:5746-6235 GCA_001751015.1 Desulfobacterales bacterium C00003106 | reverse complement strand
GCTCTGTGATATCAGAATCCACACCCCGGTAACCGAGAACTTCGCCTGCGTCATTAAGGATTGGAACTCCGCTGGTCAACATGCAGACAGACCGCCTGTCCCTGGTGCGAAACCAGTTCTCCATGTCTCTGAACGGGCGCCTCTCTCTGACGATTTCAGCAAACTCCGCGCCGGCTCCCGCCATCTCGTCAGGTATCATGAGGTCAAACGGGGTTTTCCCGATCATTTCCTCTCCAGAGTAACCAAGAACATCTTTCACCTTTTCAGAGCAGTAGGTATACCTCGCATCGGCATCTATCTCCCATACCCAGTCAGACATTGTCCCAGCGATATCCCTGAAACGGAGTTCCAGTGCGTAGTGCGACCTTTCAAGCGCATCGTTGACCCGACTCAGTTCTGCTGTCTGAGCCCCCCTCCTTGCGATGGTCTCTACGATCTTAAACAACAGAGTCGAATAGTTGCGGACCACATCCTCTCCGACCACACGCA
>MAXM01000075.1:5522-5646 GCA_001751015.1 Desulfobacterales bacterium C00003106 | reverse complement strand
GTTCCTTTGTGCTCGCCATCGATGATGATCGGCGCAACGAAATGCCCGCCGTGCGCAAAGCAGTAGAAGATATCCGGCTTCTCTGACCCAAGCGCGTTTTCCCCCATCTCCATAAACGACCGGA
>MAXM01000075.1:0-5516 GCA_001751015.1 Desulfobacterales bacterium C00003106 | reverse complement strand
CAGGGAGCAGAAGCCGGTCGGATTGGTAAACTTTGTCAGAGGCTCGCCTTCAGGCGAAAGGATCACAGAAGAGATTCCAACGGCTTTTGCGAAGCTATCCTGAATAGACTGGAGTTCATCGATGTCAATGACGTTTCGCAAGGAAAAAGATTTTTCCACTTTTCTGCTCCAGGTTTGAAGAGTTGATTAAAAAATGAAGAAATAAAAAAGATGAACGTCGAATCGATGTTCATCTTTTTATCAGGGTCTGTGCGCGCTCAACCCGATCTCGTCCGTTTTCCTTGGCAAGATACAGGGATTTGTCCGCAGCGTCGATCAATTCTTCTATGCTCGCGTTTCCGTCCCACGTCACCACACCCTGGCTGACCGTGACTCGCACCCGGGTTCCGTCAACATCCATATCTGTGGAACCGATCACGGACCTAACCCTTTGAGCCACGGACCATACTGAATTTTCTTCTCCTCCCGGAATGATGAGCAGGAATTCCTCCCCGCCATAACGCCCCACGGAATCGTACGGCCTGAGGGCGGAGGAGATCCGTTTTGCGCACTCTTGAAGCACGGCATCCCCTGTGAGGTGGCCGTACGTGTCGTTGACTTTCTTAAAATAGTCGATATCGAGGAGCGAAAGGCCGAACATCCTCTCATTTCGTTGGGATCGTGCAATTTCAGTTGCAACCCCGGCCATGATCGCCCGGCGGTTGAGCAGGCCGGTCAGCGCGTCAGTATTTGAGAGCTTGATCAGATCCTGCCTCGCCGCCAGTAAGTCAGACTGCAATTCAATGATTCTCCGGCCGGCGCGGACGCGGACGCGCAGCTCATGCCTGTCAAAGGGCTTGACAAGGTAATCATCAGCGCCGGCTTCCATGCCGGTGACGATGTTATCCTTTGTTCCCATTGCCGTAAGGAGCAGCACGTAGGTGTATTCCTCCTGATCTTTCTCCTTTTCACGAAGCCTTCGGGAGACCTCCACGCCGTCAATGCCCGGCATCATCCAGTCAAGAATCGCAAGCTGAGGCGCATCTTCAGCCTGAAGCGCCTCCCATGCCTCGTCGCCGTCGTTTGTGACCACCACCTCGTAACCCCATTCAGCGAGCATGTGTTTAAGCACCATACGGGAAGTTACATCATCTTCAGCAATCAGCACTTTCATCATTCATCCATTCCTTCATTTTTCCCCATTCGATGTTCGAAGTTTATCTTTTTCAGTATCTTCTTTAGTATTTCAGATGTTTCTTTTACTGCATCCAGCATCCCGGCTGCCTTGCCCATGTCGCCGCTCTTGCCTGCCTTTTCCATCTCAAGGGCGGCCTTTTGCAAGGCAACCGCGCCGACACTCGCTGAAGCGCCCTTTATGGTGTGCGCGAGACGCTGAACCAGGACAGGATCGCCTTTTTTGACCGCGTCTTTCATGGATTCGATCTGTCCGGGGAGATCCTCAAGAAACATGCCTATGATCTCCCGGCAGACCTTTTCATTTCCACCCAGGCTGTGGAGCAAAACAGTACGATCAAATCCCGACTCGACCCCTGACGGTTTCTCCGCTGTTTGCGTCTCCTGCACCGCAGCGGCGCCGGAGACCCATCTTGCTATCGTCTCCGCCAGTTCGACCGGCTGGACCGGTTTGGTCAGATAATCATCCATGCCTGCATTGAGGCACATTTCCCTGTCGCCTTTCATGGCATGCGCGGTCATGGCTATGATCGGAACCCTTTGGATTGATGATTGACGCCCGGCGCCTGACGGGTGCTTGCCGGGACAAGCGGTTTCGAGTCTCCTGATTTCCTTTGTCGCTTCCAGTCCGTCCATCTCCGGCATCTGCACGTCCATGAGCACGATGTCGTAAGGGATCATGTCAAGCGCCCTGACCGCCTCTGCGCCGTTGGCCACAGCGTTGGCCCGATAGCCTAATTTTTCCAGTATCTTCAATGCGACCTTCTGGTTGACTATGTTGTCTTCGGCTATGAGGATGCGGATTTTCTGCTTGCGCTCTTCCGCCAATGTGTGCCTGGTGATCATCCCTTGTGGTGAGGCCTCATGGCCGGGTCTCCGGCCGAGAACCGTCATGAGGCATTCAAAAAGCCGGGACTGTTTTACCGGCTTGGTCAGGTATGCCGCGAATCCCTCCTGCTTGAACCGGCTGACATCGCCGTGCACGCCGAGCGAGCTCATCATCACCAGCACGGTATCGGCCACAGCCGGATCATCCTTGATCATTTTGCCGAGGGTCTCTCCGTCGGTCTCCGGCATAAGCATGTCGAGGATGGCGATGCGGAACGGGTCTCCTGATTCCACTGCGGCCCTGAGCCTCTCCAGCGCAGTCCCTGCGTCCTCGACCTCTTCATGTCGGCATCCCCACAAGGAGAGCATGCCCGCGAGCACCCGGCGGTTCGTTGCATTGTCGTCCACGGCGAGGATGCGCACATCTTTGAGCGAAAGACCAGTGTCCTGCCTTGCCGTTATCTCCCTTTTCCGGTCGGGCGGCTGTTTTTTCAGACATGCCGTAAACCAGAAGGTGGAACCGATCCCCTCCTTGCTTTCCACGCCGATCCGGCCGCCCATTATTTCACAAAGCCGCCTTGAAATAGTCAGGCCCAGACCGGTGCCGCCGAACTTGCGTGTGGTCGAAGAATCGGCCTGGGTAAAGGAATCAAAGAGAGTCCCGAGTTTGTCCGCCGGGATGCCGATGCCCGTGTCTTTTACGGAGAAACGGATCATCGCCTCATTCTCATCCTCATGGTCCAGGGCGACTTGCACAATCACTTCGCCCTTCAGGGTGAATTTGATTGCGTTGCCTGCGAGATTGGTCAGTATCTGCCGGAGCCTCCCCGGGTCTCCCCGCAAGAGCGAAGGGACCTCCGGCTCAATCAGGCAGGTCATTTCCAGATCTTTTTCATGGGCGCGTATGGCCAGCATGTCGGTCATGTCTTCCAGGGTCACGCGGAGATCAAAGTCAAGGGTCTCTGTTTCAAGCTTCCTGGCCTCTATCTTGGAAAAATCGAGGATGTCGTTGATGATTGCGAGCAGCGAATCCGCGCTCTCTTCGATGGTAGTCGCAAACTGGCGCTGTTCCGGGGTCAGTTCCGTATCGAGCAGCAGACCCGTCATGCCGATAACGCCGTTCATCGGGGTCCGGATCTCGTGGCTCATGTTGGCCAAAAACTCGCTCTTTGCCTTGTTGGCCGCACGGGCCTCCATGGTCAGTTGGTTGGCGCGCCTGACGGCTTCTTCAAGCAATTTATTGGTCCTGGCCAGTTCCTTGTGCGCGGCCTTGCGGTTGGTGATGTCCCTCATTAGCCCTATTGCATTCCATTTGCCTTTCAGTTTTACCGAAGAAAGAGAAAGCTCAACCGCAAATTCCGTACCGTCCTTCCTGACAGCAACCAGTTCGACTGTCTTTTCAACAGCGCCGCCCCGGCCTGTTTCCCGGAACATCTTGATCCCTTTCAAATAGTCCTGATGGAATCTTTCGGGCGCAAGGGTTGCGTGCAGTGCTTTGCCCATTGTTTCTTCTTCGGTGTACCCGAATATCCGTTCAGCAGCCCTGTTCCAGAACGATATTTTTCCATTATCATCCATCATGATAACGGCATCCTGTGCGCAGGTAGTCATCGTCCGGATCTTGCTTTCACTGTCCTGCAACGCTACCACCGTGTTTTTTCGCTCGGCGATTTCGTGCTTCAGTTCTGCGTTTGCCTTTGCCAGTTCCGCGGTGCGTTGTTGCACACGAAAGTCGAGTTCGTCATGCGCCTTTTCAAGCGCCTCATTGGCCTGACTCAGTTCCGCCGCCTGAAGCCCTCTCCTTGCGATAACTTCCACGATCTCAAACAACAGAATCGAATAACGGCACACCGCATCTTCTTTGACGACACGCATTTTTTTTGCTTCTTTGACGAGCAGTTCAGGCTCTAACCCGATTTCCACTGCCTTGTCTTTCAGGTCCGTCAATTGATGGGAAGAGAATCTGTCGGGTATGAACTGACCGGCAAACATGGTCGCTTTGTATTCGCCACCAATAACAATCGGCGCCACAAAATGTCCGCCATGGGCAAAGCAATAGAATATCCTGGGCTCTTCGCATTCAAGCGCCTTTCTGCTCATATCGAGAAACGACCGAAAACAACGCTCCTTCCCCTTTCCGGTAGACTGAATCAGGGAGCAGAAACCGGTTGGATTGGTGAATTCAGTCAGCGGTTCACCTTGAGGTGAAAAAATTACTGAAGAGATCCCAACGGCCTTTGCAAAATTATCCTGAACAGACTGGAGTTCATCAAGGTCAATCAGTTTGTGTAAAGAATGAGATGTTTCCATTACATTCCTTCTGATTATATCGGATTTTTGGGAGGGCTACGATACCCTCCCAAAGAAGCCGAAATCAACAGATTGTAACCAGTTATCATGATATTTAAATTCCTTTTGTTGCGTCTTTACGTGACTTTCCTGGCGAATACGGATAGCCGGCGGTTTTTTACGGATAGGCCTTATAGGGGAAACCGGACGCTGATTTTTCCATCCCCGTGACCATGATTCGGAATAAGGAAAACGGCATGCCCAATCCGAGCAGGTCGCCTTCCCATCCACCCACGGCCCTTGCTCCGAGACAGAAGAAAGAACCGTTTGCTCTTTGCTCCAGGAAAGGCACGGCTGTGAGGTCTGCGCATACGGCGCGAATCCCTATGGTGCTCATCTCAAAGCGGCTGCCGGTAAGAAAATTATGACCCTGAATCGCAAGCAACGCCTGCTTCGGCCTCACCCCGACGATCACCACGTCAGGCGTGATGCCGAGTTTTCCCGGGGGATAAGCCACTGCCGCATCCATGATGGCGGGTTGAATCGCCGTCATACCGGAGACTGCTCTTATCGCAGTGCCGAGGGTCTCATACCGGCCGGTATCGTCTTTGCCAAATAGCGCAAACTGCATGTTCCCGCTGTCCTTGCAGGCATAGACAAGCCCGTTTGTGAAGTCGGCGGGCGAAGCAGGTCTCTCCATAAGGTCGGTATATTTCCGCTTCCCCTGCAGATGTTCTGTTTGCTGCTCGTCAACAAGGCCAAGGGCGATAGCAGCCGCCGGACAACCTACATTCTCTTTTGTTATGACTACCGCCTCATTCTCGGTGGCCGCGATTCTAACCGCTCCGCACCATGGAGTCCCCTGATATTCCGCAGGAGAAACCGCAGTCTCTGGAATCTCTTTACCTTTCGGGATAAGTTTTACCCCTACAGGTCGCACTGGCGGGTCCTTTTCGCCAAACATGCGGACAAATCTCGTGCTTGCCTCCTCAAAACTCATGCCGACGCCTTCGTGCGAATCACCCATTTCTTTCCCTCCATTTTCGAGTTAGCATGAATTGGACTCAAATTAGCGCGCCTTCGGCGCAAACATAAGTGCCTAAAGTGCGCTAAAGTATATTAAAGTGCCTAAAGTTAAGGAATGCTGCCATTTTATATATTCCTTGGCTACCAACATAAGGCGGGACAGCCTGTAAATTCAGATGGTTAACAATTTCTTAAATTTT
>MAXM01000074.1 GCA_001751015.1 Desulfobacterales bacterium C00003106 | reverse complement strand
ATCAAAACGTACCTCAAAATATTTGGGGTGGTGTCTGAGAAAACATACCTTAGGGTGAATGGATATGACTACTTTTTTGGCTTAGGCTTAATCGGTTTTGGACATGTCATATCCTTATCCTGCTCCTGCGGTATGTGTGTACGAATCTGTTCATAGAGGTACCACTGTCTTTCTAATGATAACCCCTTTGGAATAATTTTGGACGGTAGCCTAAATGCTCTGTTTTTACCAAAAGGCACATCTCTCTTCAAAAGTTGTACTTTAGTTTCATCGCCATCAATAGCCTTTTTTAAAATCACAATCCCAGGCTTGTTTTTTATTATCTTAAAGTGACGATATGATGTAATATCCAGAAGCTTTCTAAAAAACTTCAACAACCAAAAACTCCAGTCTCGATATATTAGTTGATGTGAGTTGGCTGATGTTCCATAATTTCGGCTGGGTTGGCAGGCGTTATGTCCTTTTTTTGAGGAATTTAAAACTGTTTGAACTAAATCCTCATAGGTGTAAATATTCGACCGTCGATAACATTTACGAATAAGGCCAAAATAGCCATCGGGAGAGAACTTTGTGTGTCCGACAATCATAAAAGATAGCTCTATATTGTCGTGAAGCCCTGCTAAAACTCGATACATCAGGTAGTGTAAAACAGCGTTATTTTTATTTTGGCCAACACAGTTATCCGCTGTCAAACAGGCATATTTTTCACCAAGCCCATGATATGTGAAAAAATGATCTAATATAGAAATCACGGTATTAGCATCTTTTTCAAGAAAATCTGCCTCGTCGATCAAATAATTGGTTTGACGTGGGATTCCCTCGCAACAAACCCCAAAAAGCTGTGCTTTTCGGGGTGTTTTGAAGTATATAGGCCCCACTTGCTGATCTTCATAGGGATAGTGAAGTTGCTGTGCAAAATCCCAGGAATAGTGTTGCATTATAGTTCTAGAATTTGCTTTTTTAGGTTTAGTGGGGATATTCTGCAATCCAAGCTTTATGTAATGTTCCTCTGCTAACTTTGAACATGCATTATAATATGTACGCTCTTTTTTTGCGTCTTCGATGTGCTCAAGAGCTTTTCTATAGACCTTTGACTTCTCATCGTCACGTCTTTCATCTAAATCAGACGCTATTCTATTAATTTCTTTTTTAAAGTCCTCACATATCATGCATAAATCTGTTCTTGGCTTGCTAAAGACAATATGGGGGCAGGTTTCTTGCCAGCACCTCATGAATGTTCGGTAGCCAACAGATGGCTTGTTTTGACTTTGTAAACTTAATTCATAAAAGCGATGGACAGAAGTATAATTTAAAACACTAGGCAGTAGAATTCGTAAACGCCCTTTCCCATGACGTAAATCTCTTCCAGGGTCAGGCATTCCATGAGCGGCTGCATAATTAACGATGAATGTTTTAATGTCACCTTTATCTTGCTCAGAGCAAGCATGACTTGGCAATCGTCCAACGTTTCCATGTGTCGTCGATGATATTCCAACTTCTAGCTTATGTTTCTGAAGCCGTTTCAATCTTCCAATCGTTTCACCATAATAGAAAAGGAAAACCTCCTTGCAAACAGGCCGATCGATACTAATATGATAGTCAAATTTCTGTCGAACTCTCGCTTTTATTTGGCGGGCAGAATGTGATTTATCTGAATATCGCATGAATATATTTAATTGAGATAGCATAAACGCATTTTTTTCAACCCAACTTAGGGAGTTAAATTCATTTCGTGATTTGGCTATTTCGTCAAAGCTCAAGCTGTCCTTGCACGACTTCCCACATGAACAAGGAGAAATAAGGAAATCCTTGATCAATGTATATTCGTCGTTACTATTAAAGTGACTGTTGGAGGATCTATCTTCTGTTCGATCATCATTTAAGCTTTTAGTTTCTTCATTCCCATACAGGTATTCTTCGAGAAGTTCCTCAAAGACTTGTGTGATTTGTTGACTAATTTTTAGCCTATTTTTTGCCAAGTGAACCGTTCATTGTTTGATTGATTAGTGATTAGGGTATGATAGCATCAATCAAGAACTTTAGCTAAGGGTTATTGCCGCCGTATTTTTGTTTTTTTTCTAAAAAACTCAATTTAAAGGATATTGCCAGTTGAAAACCAATTATGCCACCACCTTCACCCTAAGGTATGTTTTGTCAGACACCACCCCATATTTAATTGAGATAGCATAAACGCATTTTTTTCAACCCAACTT
>MAXM01000073.1 GCA_001751015.1 Desulfobacterales bacterium C00003106 | reverse complement strand
GTCTTCGAGGGCATCCATCAGGCGGAGTATCTGTTCAGCCTCTTTTTCATCGAGCTTTACATTGTTGTCCGGGACCATGCTGATTTCCGCCATTATGTATCTTATCCCCTTGTTGTCAAATGCCTCTTTGACCTTTTCAAATTCAGCGGCAGGGGTCTTGACCTCAAAATTGCCATCCTCTTCCGTGATATCTTCCGCGCCCGCATCCAGGGCGACGTCCATCAGGTCATCCTCGTCCGCATCTTTTTTTTCAACTACGATAACCCCCATTTGTTTAAACATCCAGGCCACACAGCCATTTTCACCGAGGCTGCCCCCGGCCTTGCTGAAGATATACCGTATGTCGGCCACGGTTCGGTTCTTGTTGTCAGTAAGAGACTCGACTAAGACAGCAGCCCCGCCCGGGCCGTATCCTTCGTACATGACCTCTTCATAACTGACTCCGTCCATGTCCCCCGAGCCTTTCTTGATGGCCCTGTCTATGTTATCCTTGGGCATGTTTTCCGCCTTGGCGCTCGCCACAGCAGTTCGAAGCCGCGGATTGTTTTCAACGTCTCCTCCTCCTGTCCTGGCAGCAACGGTGATTTCCTTGATCAGCTTGGTGAATACCTTCCCCCGTCTGGCGTCAGCAACCCCTTTTTTGCGTTTTATTGTGCTCCATTTTGAATGGCCCGACATGTTACCCCCTTTTTGCTATGACATATATCTCCCTGCTTGCCTTGCGGGTGCTTTTCGGTCTGATCAGTTTTACCTTTTTGAATTGTTCCTTAATGACCTTTGTGAATTCATCAAAGCCATCCCCGAAAAAGAGCTTGCACACAAACGCACCCTTTGGTTTCAGACAGGCCGCGCACAGGTCAAGGGCCGCCCCGCACAAGGCGAGAGAACGCTGAGTATCGACAAACTTGTTTCCTGATGTCTTGGGCGCCATATCGCTCAGAATGGTATCAAACCGGCCCCCAAGTTCCTCGGGAACACGTTCTTTTATGGTCAGGGCATCTGCACAGACAAAGCGTACATTGGACGGCATGGGGTTTTTGAGTTCAATAATATCCACGCCCACAATCAGCCCGGTCCTGCCCACGGCCCTGGACGCAAATTGAAGCCACGCGCCGGGACAACACCCTAAATCAAGGACTTTACTTCCCCGCCTTAATACCGAACATCTCTTCTGAATCTCCTCGAGTTTGTAGACCGACCTCGCCGGGTATCCTTCTTTTCGAGCTTTCCGAGTATAATAGTCATCCCATGTATTCATTTTCATCTTTTTTTATTACAGGAGACTACAACTCATGTCAATCACTAACGTTATTCCTGATGCGTACATGCAGCCTTTTTGCAAAAACGCGACCTGTCTTGTGGGGGCGGCTTCCCAGCCGCGACCGTGTGGCGGAGTCAATTCGACAGACAGGGGAGGGCGAGGGGAATCTTATGCGTCAGCGCCCTGTAGTCGAACGATCTCTTGACAAACCGCGAATCAGAGCTTAAAAGTAAGTCAGATCCAAATTATTTAAAAGATGTATCTAAATTAAGAGGCAACCTGCTGTGAGCATAACCAATCCGTTTTTTCAGGAGCAGCCTTCTGAGTGGCACGAGGAAAGCTTTAAGGAATTTCACGCTACAGAACTGTATTGTCCCAACTGCAAACGCCCTGTGCCTGTCAAGTGTCGGCTATTGTTGGTCCTGCCGCAAGGTGAGAAGTATGAATACCTGTGTTCTTTCTGTCTTGCTTCCGTCGGGAGCAAAATCGTGCGCAACGCCAAACCATTTCAGATAATCAAGGGGTAACTATGCTTCGCATCATGCGAAAACAGACACAGTCGCTGTTCATAAGGATACTTCTTGGAGCTATAGTCATCGTCTTTGTGTTCTGGGGTGTCGGCTCCTTTAAAGAGGAGAGGGCCGGCCGGCTCGCCGGGGTCAACGGCCGGGTGATTACCTTTGACGAGTTCAGAGATTCCTACAACGATCTACTTGAATTGTACAGACGTCAGTACGGCGATCATCTTGATAACAACGTTATGAAGGCCCTGAATATCAAACACCAGGCCGTTGATCGCCTGATCAGTCAATATGTCATCCTGCAGGAAGCCGAAGACCTCGGGTTGGTCGTGACAAAGGACGAATTAGTCGGAGCGATCCAGGAGATCCCCGCGTTCAAAAATAACGGTCGGTTTGATCAAAATGCATATGTCAAGGCATTAGGCCGCCTTGGGATGACTCCTGAGACCTATGAGGAGAGAGTAAGACGCGACATATTGATCAGCAAAATGCAGGGTGTCATCGTCGATACCGTCAAGGTATCAGAGGCCGAGGCGCTGGAGGCCGCAAGAAAGGACAATGAGATGGTGGATATCGATTTTGTTGTCTTCAGTCCTTCCACTCAGGAAGACCCCGAACTTGCGGCGGAAGATGTTGAAGCCTATTATTCGACGCACAAAGACCGGTATGAGACCCCAATGAAAATAAAGGTGTGCTACCTTGCTTTTCCTTTCAAGGCATTTGAAAAGGGCATCACCGTCACGGAAGACGAAATAGGGAATTATTACGAGTTAAACACCGAAGAATTCTCAACCCCAAAGAGCGTAAAGGCGCGGCATATCCTTTTTATGCTGCCTGAAGACGCCTCCCCTGAACAGGTCGAAGAGGCAAGAAAAAGGGCCGCAGATTGCCTCGAGAAGGCAAGGGGAGAAGAGGATTTTGCCGCATTGGCCCGGAAGTATTCTGAAGGACCCACCAAAGACCGGGGTGGTGATCTTGGGACCTTTTCGCCTGGAAGGATGGTGAAGCCGTTTGAGGATGCTGCTTTTTCCCTTTCTGCGGGTGAAATCAGCGATCTTGTCAGAACCAAGTTCGGATGGCATATTATTAAGGTCGAAGAGCTAAATGAGGCGAGACAGACGCCGCTGGATGAGGCGAAGGAGAATATCCGAAGGACACTTACGGAAGAAAGGGCCATGGCAGACGCCTTTGAAGAGGCGAATAAGATCTATGAAGAGTGCGCCTCGGCTTGGGCCATGGTCGATGTAGCCGCTGACTATAAACTCCAGGTAGAGTCCACGCCGTTTTTTGCCGCAAACGAGCAGGTGCCCGGCTTTAAGCCGAACGACTCCGTCCGGATCAGCGAGGAGGCATTCGCCCTTCAGGGAGACGAGGTGTCACCCCTGGTTGAACTGGAAGATCAGTATTGCATCCTCCAACAGATAGAAAAAAAGGACGCTGAAATACCGGATTTGAAAGACGTTGAAGAAAGAGTTCGCAAGGACCTTCTGAAAGAAGAAAAAAGGCAGCTCACCCGCAAAGCGGCAGAGGAGTTCCTGGCAGCGGCAAGAGAAGAAAACGCATTTGATAAATCCGCCAAAAAACAGGGTCTTACTCTGCAAAACACCGGGTTTTTCAAAAAGGGTGACGCCATTCCCGAGCTCGGCAATGCTCCATCTTTTTTAAGGGCGGCCTTTCTGCTTTCCGCTGAGCAGCCTTTTCCCGAAGCCGTTGTGGAGGCAAACGGGAAATACATTGTTTTCCGCCTGAAAGAGAAAAAGGAGGCAGAAAAAGAAGTCCTGCTTTCCCAAAAAGAGTCTGTCACGAATCGTATTCTAGGGCAAAAGCGCCAGGCAGTGTTCAGCGAGTGGCTATCAGCCTTGAAGGAACAGGCCGAAATTGTTTACTATCAACAGGACTTTCTTGATCCCTAACCTATAGATCAAACGCACAAACCCACCAGACATGAGTTATTCCAACAAGTTATCAATTATTGGTACCTTTCAAACATTTTATTTTGTGACCACTTCAAGTGCTTTTCTTTTTCATCAGTTTCTGCATCGAGAGATTGTCGTCCCCGTAAGAAGCAATATAGATTACAATTTATTTCCGGAACTCATGACAAGTCTTATATTGATATTTCAATAGGATATAAGTTAGAAAAGGCTTGACTTTTGTCGATAATAATGCTTATTCCCCATTGGGTGGCAGTAATTATCAAACGACAGATAATGTGGCAGGGAAGTAGTTCTCAAAGACAAGTTTACAAAATTAATCAAACAAGAAGGTGAAAACAATAATGAACTGTGCAGCTCCGGCATTGGAACAAATCCCGTTGATTTACATGGTATAGACCTTTACATAAATACTTACGGCGTTATCGGTCAAA
>MAXM01000072.1 GCA_001751015.1 Desulfobacterales bacterium C00003106 | reverse complement strand
CCACATTTCATTTTGGTGTAGCCATGTTGGATAAGTGTTTCTGCGGATGTACTCATCTAAGTTGATAGCATCCATGGTAGGTGGCCTTTTGACCCGCTTCTGCTTGCCATGCACGAAGATAGTTATATACTCCTTTTATCTAATGGGTCATTTTACGGTTGGATTTCCAAATTTGGACCTCAGTGTGATATGCGTGGAGCACGGCTATTGGCAGCCTTTTTGATACGTTGATTCATCAGATCCGTCCTAACCAAATGTTTATCTGCTGAGGACAAAGAGGCTGTGGAAAGTTGAAGTTCCTGTTCAAGATTCACATCCTCTTGCGGAGGGAGCCATTTTTTCTTCCTATTCCGGTTTTCCATATCCAGTTGGGCAAATGCAAGCGGAAGCTGTTTGAGTGATCCGCAGACAATATTGACGTAGTCCGCGTGCTCCAAGTTGTACGCCAGAATCGCCTCTGCCGGCAGATGTTCCAGATCCTGCCCGAGATTTTTCCGTCCACTTCGACGTCGTTCTCCATGCTTCATTGCTCCGAAGAAATTTTCGAGCAGTTCGTTTGTTCGATTCATAAGCCGTATACCACCCCCTGCTTTTTCAGGTAAGGTTATCACGTGCCCCCAAAGATTATCACCATGGGTGTCGATATGTTTGAGGATAATATCAACAGCATCTCGAATATCCTTGCCCGGTCCTCGTTTTGGACGACGGTTTTCAAGCGCAACCGTCCATGCTTCAAACTGATTGCGCATCATATCAAGATCTTCTACTGATTCCTTCTCCGGGAGGTCTTTTGCCAACCGCAATTTATCTCGCAGTTCATCGAATAAATCAGCACAGCGGTGCAGCCGTTTGACGGTTTGACGAAAAGGCACTTCACAACAGACCTTCGAAACAGTCCGACTGAGCCGCCGAATTATACTAACAACCTCTCGATCATCCGGAGGAATGCGAAGAAAGGCATCAATCGCTCTCAGGGCAATCATGCACCTGTTGTAAAAACTCAAATACGGCCTGTCAAAAGGAAAATCGAGTCCTGACAAATCCGCGTTATAGTCGAGTATCCACTGTGCTATATTTCGTACAACTGCAAGACCATCTCGGCCCGGGGGAAGACTATAGTCTGTGTCGTCCTTCGCTTGCCAATCCAGAACTGCTTGCCGTGCATCATTGATCTGAAACCCTATCTTGCGCCCAAGTTCCCGGACCAGATTATTGATTTTCGGGCGCACCTTTGTACGGCGAAAAAGCTCTCGCAGGGCGGAATGGTCGGGTTCCAAAAGGTCTTTGCCAATGTCGGCGAGAAAGTGTTGATGGCAAGCTAACACGGGGATATCCAATTGCAATTCAGATACAAGATCGTCAACAGCTGTCGATACCGCGCGTCCTAAATCACGCATTGCTCCGCAAGGCGGGCCAAATCGCCTGACCGTATCCCGCATGCATGGCAACATTAGATCGGCTCGTTCGGTGGCAATCTTCCAGGCTCCAAGCACCCACTTTCTCCAACCGGCCATAACAACAAAAAGGGTCCCCCTGCCGCCTTCTCCAGTGGCATCCACTTGCATTGGCCAACCACCATCAGCTTCCAGGACTGCCTTCAACTGGTCAGCCCGTGCGTGATGCAGTCTGAGTAAGTACTCTAAAAAGAATCCTGTCAGATTGCTGACCTCGCCGGAAGATAGTCTGATGCCGTGCTTTTCATTCAGCTCCGCTTTTATTTCCTCTCGTTGTTTGTGTTGAAGAAGACGCTCGAGCCCAACAAAAACCATCAGATCATAACCGGCTATGCTGTTTGGCATAATGGCTCGAACTACTGATTGCGCCCTCTTGGTAAACAGGGTGCCATCGTCATTACGGCACCGGTCCGAGCACACATATACCGTCTCCCAAACATTAAAAGTACCATGCTCAATGGTTCGTCCTTCATGCTGGAACGTCTTTTGTACACGCATAGGACCCTTGCAGAGATCACATAGCCCGCCCTCATCCTTAGCGGATACGACGATATCCACTAAACCGACCACTTGCTTAAAACAACTATCATTCAGACGATGCGCCTTCTGTCTTAAGTATGCAAGCGCTTTCAGTGGGACGTCGAAGTTTTTTTTTCTGCTTGAATCCCATATTCGGAAAAGATTCGGTTTACCTGCTCGACTGTAACGGCCAATCCCCGGACGGCGAGGCGGGCTGCTATCTCGGATGGAGGCACAATGACTTGGCCCGCCTTCAGGGCTTCCACAAGAACAGCGATGGTTGTTTCGATTGAAAGCGGCCCGGCGAGTTGAACGCCTCTTTGTCTCTCTACGTGACGCGCTTCTATCTGCATTTGTTCTTTATCCGGATGTGCATGCGTATACAAGCAAAGCCCTTCCAATCGATGCCGACTTATGTGGTTGGATTTAACCAGCCCATGAAGCGCATTGTGCAACGTGTTGGGGATCCGAATCTTCAACAGATGCAACAGTTCTTTCGGCGTCATTCCGGCACTTGATGAATGTACGATTTCGACCACGGTGGCTTTCAGTGTGCCAGCTTTTGAAAAGCCAATCCCCTGATAGAACCACAATCCCCAAGAATCAAACGAAGGAATATCTCCAAGGGTGTAGTAACGGCCAGCATCGGTAAAGCTTGTCAAGTATCCGATGAGTTTAAGCCTCCGGAATACACTCATCCGAGAGTTTGTTTCCAGTACATGGAACAGTTGGTCGAGATCTGCGATGTATCTCTTCCGGAACAATTTATAAAGGGCTTTCTTGGATTCTTCTGGCGATAACATACAACCCCTGATACATTTATTTGTTTTAATGGTTATTTCCAAATAAATGTATCAGATCGCCGGATATTTGTCAACCCCCTGATTCAATAAAATCAACTGGTTATGAAAATCTAAGCTTTCCTTTTCAACAGGCATATGATACAATTATGAAAAATATTTCAGATAAAAGACATTTAATTCAGTGAGTTATAGAATCCAACTGTATTCTGACCCTGTAGGAAAAAGTACAGCAATAAATAAT
>MAXM01000071.1 GCA_001751015.1 Desulfobacterales bacterium C00003106 | reverse complement strand
CTTTAAGGGAGCGAGCTCCTTTTTGCCTTTTGGCGGAGAGCATAGAATATCGATCACTGAAATCGAGTTGGTTGGCTTCAGACTCTTGCCCCCATGCGCGTTCTCCCATAGAATAGCGGGAAAAGTCATAAACAGATCAACAGAGCATACTCTCACGGAAATGGCGTTGGAGATAACTCTTCTTGACTATGCAGACGGCAATATCATCGAGCAGCGGGACAAGGTCATCTGGCTTGATGTTCCTCCCGGACAGGCAAGGGATATAGTCGAGTACGTTGACCTTTCAAGCACAAGACAACCATTCGGAACGATTCCCTGGCGGTATAGAATAATCTATGCAAAGGGGAGATGACGCATCGACTCAACTGCTTGATTTCAAATCCTGCACCAATTTTGTGAACTCTGCGCTGAGCTCCTGGACCATAGAGTCCAGACCGCTCAAGGTATTTTGTCTGGCGCGATCATCAATCTTTGTTGCCAGTTCATAGATTTCGCTAAGGCCAAGGTTGCCTGATGCTCCTTTGATGGAGTGAGCCTTTCTGTCGACCTCTTCCGCGTCGCCGGCGCTGATTGCCGCCCTCAATCCCTCAAGGTCAGACGATGTAGTCTCCACATACAGATCAAGCAGTTCATCCATATCCTCCACGTCAAGCCCAAGGTTGTCAGCCAGTCTTTCTATTTCCATAATTCTCTCCTTCCATCCGATCAATAACCCATTTTTCTATCATCTTCAAAACAAGCTCTCTTTTGATGGGCTTTGTTATGTAGTCGTCCATGCCTGCTTCAAGACACACCTCTCTGTCACCCCTCATCGCATGGGCGGTCATTGCAACGACCGGAACCCTTTGAATTGAAGATGCTTCCTGTTGATCATCCGGCTTATTGTTTAGAGTTTCAAATCTTCTTATCTGTCTTGTAGCTTCCAATCCATCCATTTCCGGCATCTGAATGTCCATGAAGATAAGAGCAAAACGTTCAGGAGACTGCGTGTATTTTTCCACTGCTTCACGGCCGTTACCAGCCACGCTTATCTCGTAGCCGGCCTTTTTCAGTATCACTTCCGCCAGCTTCCTGTTGACAGGATTGTCTTCCACCAAAAGGATGTGCACAGAATGCTTGATCGCTTCCCTGACTGAATATTGTGTCAGGATCTTCTGTTTTTTTGTCTTGTCCTTTATCTCTTCATCTTTGTTTTTGCCCCCTTTTTTTCCAATTACCCTTTCCAACATCCTGAACAGTTTTTTTCTGCGAATCGGCTTGCTCAGAAAGCCATCAAACCCCGCCTCTTCGCACTGTGAGGCGCTTCGTTTTATCTGAGAAGATAAGGCAATCAGCGGGATATTGGAAAATCTATGTTTGGAACCGCGGATCTGTCTCGCCACGTCGTATCCACTCATTACAGGCATCCGGATGTCCGAGATACAGACGTCAAACGGCTTGCCTGTTTCTATGGCTTTTTGCAGGGCAGGTATAACTTCCCGTGTCTTTGTCAGCGCGACAACATGCATGCCTGCTCGATCCAAAAGGTGCGTTAATATATCCATGTTCGTCTGATTGTCATCCACAATAAGGACCTTCTTGTCAGACAGGGATACAGGGGAAAAGCCTATGACTCTCTTTTCTTCAGCCTTTACGAACCATGCGGTAAAATGAAAAATGCTTCCGTTTCCTTGAGTTCCGCTTTCCGCCCAGACATCTCCGCCCATGAGATCTGATATCTTTTTGCATATAGACAGCCCCAGTCCGGTGCCACCGTATTTTCTCGTAGTGGAACCATCGGCCTGCCGAAACGGCATGAAGATTGCTGTTAATTTCTCCCTCGGGATACCAATTCCCGTGTCTCGTATTAGTGTATGCGTCTTTATCCTGTCATCTTTTTCATCTTCGATATCAATAAAAAGTTCGATCTCTCCGGACTCTGCAAACTTGCAGGCATTGCCCATCAGGTTGATCAGTACCTGCCTGAACCGCGCAGGGTCTCCTTTCACCATGGGAGGAAGCCTGTCTCCTATACGACAGAGGATCTCAATCGGTTTTGATTCAATCCTGGGTCGAATCAGTTCACAGACATCATAGGCAAGAAGTTCGAGGTCAAAATCGATCTCCTCAAAATCAAGCTCTCCTGCCTCTATCTTGGAGAAATCAAGGATATCGTTGAGCAGGGAAAGCAGAGACTCGCCGCTTCTCTTAATAGTGCTCGCATAATCGACCTGATCTTCATTCATATCCGTATCAAGCAACGTGTCCGCAAAACCCAACACGGCATTCATGGGAGTACGGATCTCATGGCTCATATTGGCCAGGAACTCACTTTTCAGTCTGCTTGATTCCAGGGCATGGTTTTTCTCATCTTCAAGTTCCTGTTCCCGCTTGACCAGCCTGTCAGCCATGCTGTTAAAGCCCTGGATCAACATTCCCACCTCGTCGTTTTGCGTAACTGCTACGCGATGGTCCAACCTCCCTTTGCCTGCAGCGGTCATGCCGTTGACAACAGCCTTGATCGGGTCAGCTATCTTCCTTGATATCAACAAGGTCAGGATTATAGAAAACAATATGCCGGCGGCCGATATCAAGAGCATCCTGTCTATCGTCGCCTTTTTCATGGCATCCATTCTTTCCAGATTAAAGGCCACTCCCAGGGACCCGATCACTTTATCGTTGATGTCTTTTATCTGACGAAAAGCAAACAGGTATCTGTCTTCTTCTATTTTCCGCTCTTTCATTCCAGGCCCGAGTTCCAGGTCTCTCCGCAAACAAGGTGTCTCTTCCTTTAGATATGTTGAGTCTTTGCTCCAGAATGTGGAGGATATGACTTTGTTGCCCATCATTATAAAAGACTCTGTTCCCTTGTTGTTCTGCTTTATCTTTTCTACAAGTTGCATGTTCTTGTTCAGTAAATAACCCGCCAATACAGCGCCGACAAGCTTGTCTCTGAAATAAATTGGCGCTGCCGCCTCAATCATAAGCGCAGAATCAACGGACCCTGGAACAGATACGTCCAAACGAGGATCAGATTCTATCTCGGTCGACGTAAGCAGTTCGCCATTAAGCGCCCTTTTTATCAGGGGATGATCAGACAGATCCGAAACAGAAAGACCTCCTTTGTATTCCTGAGATAAGACCTTCCCATCTTTGTCGATGATAAACAACATATTGAGATCATAGTTCTTAGCTAAGGATGATATGTACTTGCTCAGTTGTGGAATTATTCGCAGATTCAGAAGAACCTTGCAGGTATTATCAAAAGATATGGTTTGTGTGATGCTGGTTAAGCTCTGTTTTTGATTTTCATATATCAGTGAAGCGGTTGTAAGATGGGAAGAGAGTTCGTTGTCAGCTTCAGCTCTTATGTGTTTATCAAAAGATTGAATTGAATAGAAAGTTCCGACAGACATCGGTAACCCCAGTATGAGTAAACCTGTCAGAATAAGCTTTGATTTTAAGGTATAAAACAGCGGTCTTTTCATATTATTCTTAATAACTAAATTGAGCGATTAGCTGTTAGTCATTAGCGTTTAGGAA
>MAXM01000070.1 GCA_001751015.1 Desulfobacterales bacterium C00003106 | reverse complement strand
GTCTTTCAATGATATCCCTCTTCATTGCCTCTATCTGCGACCCGTCTAAGGACTTCCCAACCTTAGATCCGGCCATCTCCCTTTCAAGATCGGCTTGAGTGATCACTGAGCCGTTAACCACCACCAGCTTGTCTTGTGAAGCGTCCTTTTCTGCGGCCCATGCCGGAAGATGAACAATCCCTCCGGCAACAAGCAACAACAAACATAGCCACATCTTACTTTTTACCTTCATTTAGTTAGACTTCCCCTTTCCTGTGTTTTGATGCCAATTGGATACTCTTTCACTACGGGACTCGGAAACAAATAAATCCCCATTCTTGCTTGTCTTTCGGTTCGTCTTCTGGGTTGCATCAAGAGTTACCTATCCGGATATGCGCCCCTTGACGCGCCTTGAATACGCACCAAAATCCCGCGCAATCTCCGGGAATTATTTATTTCCGAGTCCCTTACCTGAGAGCAAGATCTCTTGTTAAAGTCCCCGTTCCCTACTACGGACCCATTGTGCAAATTCGCTTCGTCCCCTATTGAGCGTAGCTATGGAGACCGGAAAGAACATAATTCACTCCGAAGTATGTGAACATGACAGCCGCAAAGCCGATGATCGAAAGAATGGCAATCCGCTTTCCCCTCCAGCCCCTTACCATTCTTGAGTGAATCATTGTGGCGTAGATAAACCAGGTAATCAATGACCAGGTCTCTTTCGGGTCCCAGGACCAGTAAGTCCCCCATGCGGAATTCGCCCAGACAGCCCCGGTAATAATGCCCATTGTCAGGAAAAGAAAACCGAACATGATGTTCTGGTATATAAGCCTGTCAAGGATTCTTATGGAAGGAAACTGGTTCAGGAAAGGCATCTTTTCTTCAGGATCTATGGCCTTTATGAGATACATAATCCCTATTCCAAAGGATATTGCAAAGGCCGCATAACCGAGAAAACATGTAACAACATGGGCGATGAGCCAGTTACTCTTGAGCGCGGGAATCAATGGCTCGATCCGGTCATTGATATTGGGAGAGAGAGACGCATAGGCTATGGCGAGGAATGCAAGCGGCGCGGCAATCCCTCCGATGCTCTTGTTTTTATACTTGTATTCGATCAATAGATACGCCAGGATGATGGACCAGGCAAAAAATACGAGAGACTCGTACATATTGGAAAGGGGGGCGTGCCCGACTCCCTGCTGGTAAGATTCCGTCCACCTGAGCAGAATGCCGACGGTATTCCCGAGAAAACCGGCATACGTCACTAAGGTAGCCAGCATTCCTATGAGCGGTTTTTTGTAGATCCATGTTGTAATGTACAGAAGCGAGCTGGCGCAGTAAACAAACGTTACGATGGATAGTATATGGGAACTGTTCATAATAGAACCTGTTTATTGGGGAACGTGGACAAAACAACTTTCTCAACTATGCATCACAGCTTCAGGCCACCTTTGCCCGATCTCAAATCCCAAAAGCATCAAAATATAGACCTTCACATAAATAATTGCACGGCGTTATCGGTCAAAATCCTCGACAACGTACCCCAATGTACGCCTTACTCGAATTTTTCCCTCTAGCCTTGTGCAATTAATTATCTGAAGGTCTATAGCCTGCTATTCTATCAACTTTTGGGATTTGAGATCGAACAAATTTGACCCAAATCTATGCGCCTACCTGGGAAAGTTATTTCATCCCCGTTCCTTACCTTTCGTATAAGGACTTAGGGAAAGGAGATCGTCTCTCATTTTCTTGACCTTTTCTTCAAAGGCCAGCCGGTTCCTGTTGGCGGCGCCGCCTATTACAACACGACTCCCTCCCTTGTTACGCACAACTTCCAGAAAGAGACGGTTATGAGACATGAAAAAAGTGACAATAATACCGACAATAAGGAGCATGCAGGCTGAATAGACATACCAGACTCCGGGGTCGGCCGTTACTTGAAGTCCCGTGTAGTGCCTCTCCGGATAGCTTTCAATCGAAAAGAGATAGCGTCCTTTTCGCATTTGATCAAACGTCGGGAATTTCTCAAACAACCAGAAAAGCGCGGGTGGTTTTCCATCGTCGGAAAGCCGCATCTGAAATCCGGGCCCAAGATTCCTGAAATTGGAAACAAACTGAACTAGTTCAAGATACCCCTTCTTGTCCGGCAGAAAGATCCTTTCCCGAAAAGGCGCGTCAAGTTTCCGGACCTTTCCGGTCTTTTGCTCCGTCAACTTCACCATGGCCCGGTCCGGGGGGAGCGTGCCGTAACTGGACTGATAGAAGCTGACCCCCTTATACCGGAGCGGATCATTTACAACAATGGATCGAGTAAGCGTCTCCTTGCCATTTTCGATAACTGTCAGGGATGATCTGTAATCCTTTGGTTTCCCGGAATCATAAAATGTTGCTTCAAACTTGTTACATCGGAGGGAAAAATCGAGCTTGTGAGGTTTGTTATTGTCTCGAAGCCGGATATGATCCACTGTCTCACCTTCAGGAATATTGACCCAGCCTGTAAATCCGAACATGGATCCGGCTATGGCCCCTGCAAAAAGTATTATTATGCTGAGATGAACGGAATAGACCCCCATGCGTGTCCACCGTCCCTTTTCGGCATAAAGAACAAAACCGTTGTCGGTTTCTTCGGCATTGCAGCGGCGCAGTCTCTTGGCAATATATGACTCAAACAGAGGCTTGATTATGTCAGGAGAGGAAGGAACAGAAAACGTATCCTTGTTTTTGATATTCTCAAAGCGTTTTCTGCTGAATTTAGGGGTCTTGACAGAGACAATTTTCCATACACCAGGCAGGCGCCTGAACGAGCAGACCACGAGGTTAATCGTCAACATCAACAGCAAGAACTGGAACCACCAGGAATGATACATATCAAAGATATCAAGGAATTTGAAAATCTTGTAAAATACCTCTCCATACCTTTGGAAATATGCAGATGCGTCTTCATTTTGTGGAATAACAGTTCCAATGATGGATGTGGCCGCCAGAGCGATCAACAGTACCAGTGTCAGCTTCACGGAAGCAAAAAACGCTGACAGGCCTTCCGTGAACCCCCTGTCTTTCTTGTTCTTCAAAGCAGATACTCCTTTTCAGGCCTTGACGCGTTCTGACACAGTGTTTAGACATTTCCCGTTAAGGCGCTTGGGAAAAAATAATGCTCCAATATTGCGCCGGATTTTGATTCGGATTCAAGAGAATGGGGGGAAATTCCAAGAAGTGATCAAATCAGAAGGACGGTGGTGTGGAGAGACAAAGAGGTTGATGTTTGAAACAATGGTGGGCGTGGCCGGACGGCGCCGCCCAAAGCGTCAGCACAGAAGTTTGACAGCGAGGTGAACGCCTGAAATGATGGAATCTTGCACCGGTCAAGTTGGACCAATGTGACATGTTGGTTGGAAATTTCTAACGATATAGGAATATCCAGGCAACGATCATCAGTTACCTGGTGAGTAGTGACCCTGGATATTGATTGCAAGCTTCCCGAAGTAGAATCCTGGCAAAAAGAGAGGGAATGTGGACTCTTGTGGGCAAATTCTAAAGCGACATGGTCACTTCCTCTGACACAAAGGACCATGCCTGAGGATAACGTCATGGCAGAAGACGAAAAAAACAAAAGCGTTACGAGAAAACCGACTATGCATCTCTTGTTACAACGATCAGCCACGCTTTTAAAACTAAACAAATATTTGCCCATCACTTTGATGTTGTCCGAAATGCTGTTTCCCTGAAATGCGAATGCTTTCATCAAAAAAATTCTACTATCAAGTTAAAAGTTAACATAAGCGTTTATGGAACGTGGAAATTAGAAAATAGAAATTTGGCCTTCATGCTTTTGTACTGTCAACTCGCAAGCTCGTTTCATCTCTCCCAAATTTCTATTTTCCACTTTCAAGCCGTCAACAGGTGGAAGTATTTTTCGTCTATCTATTTGACATTTATGACTATTCAATAATAGTGTCACGGATTTGATTATATCAAGTAAAGAAAATTATACAAATATTGTTGTGATGTCAAGCAATTTTGCAAACCAGGCCTGCCGGCAGGAGACAAGCCTGCCGGAAAAAGACCTTCTGCCCTGCGTTGAAACAAGCTGCCGGCCCTCCCGGCTTTTTCAGCCATTCTCCGTCGCGGCGCTCAAAACAGGCATCCCGAACCAGGTAAGAAGAGACAG
>MAXM01000069.1 GCA_001751015.1 Desulfobacterales bacterium C00003106 | reverse complement strand
AATCCGCAATCCGAAATACTATACCGCGTTTAGACGCTGAGTTTGAAATCCAGACGGACCAGGCCGTTCTCGAACTTGCCTCCATCGTCGACGTCGAGCAGGAAAACACGTGTATCCGCAACCTGACCCTTCTGGACCAGCAGTGCCTTTATCCGGCTGCTCCGATCCAATGCCAGGGTTCTAAGCTCCGCCTCACCCACAGGTTGCAAAGCCACCAGCGCCCTATGGATCTCGGCATAGAACGCCCGCTCATCGAGCACCGTTTCGTCGGGGTCCTTCTTCTGTCTCTGTCCGGCCTCACGCGTCTCCGACACAGGCACCTGGAAACGGACCTCCAACTTTTTCAGCGAGCCTTTGCCGAACTGCTCAATGTACAGATCCGAGAGCAACCTCGACGAGAAACCGTCAGCGCCTTTCGGTTGCCCGTACTTTTTGGGATCCGACTGAATACGCTCCGCGGCGAGCCTTGAAAACATGGCTTCCCGGATCGCCATCGCGTCTTCCTCCGGGTGGACTTGACCACGGACCTCGATCCGGAGTTCGGAACGCTCGTTGAGTGCCTCCGAGAGCTTCATGAGCTTCTCCTGCCCGGTGGGCGGAATCTCGCAATTGCCGGGCTCGAAGGAGACATGCTTAAGCTCATCACCGTCAACCCCGACGAGGCCACCCAGCAGCGCGAAAGGTGCTGTCACCGCCTTGGTCACAATATTGACCAGCGCATCCAGGATGACGTCCATGATTCCGAATTTCGGATCATCGAGATTTCCTTCCACAGGAATATCCAGATCGATTTGTCCTTTTGTGTTCTTGAGGAGCGCAATGGCAAGACCCACCGGAAGCGACGTGGCTTTCGGGCTCTCGACGACATTACCCAGCTCTAGATGGTCCAGCACAATCTTGTTCTCACCGAGGAGTTCCCGCCGGGACACCCGGTACTNNTCAATCTTACGACCGATGTAGGTCCCCGAAAACGGCGTAAACACCGGGATGTCCAAGTCACGAAACATGACGTCGAGGTTTGTGTAGAGGTCATCGCTGATCGGGTTGATTTTACCCCGCACCTGCACGACACCCGTTGGTTGGATGGATCCATCCAGCCTGACGTCGGCCCTGGCGAGCGTCTCGGACGAAAGCCCGCGAATCTCTCCGTTGAGATCCTTGATGCTGGTGGCAAATGGAAAAATCAGGGAAAGATCAGCAAAGTGGGCTGAGCCATGGACGACTCTGACGAGTTCTATCTTGGTCGGAATAGACACGCCGGATTTCTTTGGCCTCTCCTCCGCTTTAGCGGGAGCAGCCGTATCCGCCCCATCCCTCAGGGGACTGAACACGTCGGCAAAGTTGGTGCTCCGGTCCTTATGGATAATGATGTGGGCGTAGGGTTCGGTGGCGCACACCTCACCAATGTTGACACTCTTGGGCTCGAAGGAGATGTCCTTGACCTCAATTGCCTTCCACGAAACGAAAGGATCCGTTGCCAGTGCATCTTTGGTCAGGAAATTGCGAGAAGCCACGTTGCCTTTGAATCGAATGTCGGGTGAGCCTTCATCTTCACGGAAATGCAGGTCGCCGGACACCTCCAGGGTGCCGCGTACGAGTTCGAGTTTGGCGATCGGGCTAACGTAGGGTTGGAAATTTACCAGCGGAAGGTCACTCAGCCGGATGGTCGCATCCGCAACCAGCGGAAGAACACCGACCTTGCCTTGGATGCTGAACTTGCCTCGTTCGGCGATCGTAAGGTCGGCATTCAGATCAAAAAGCGAGTTGGGACGAGACGTGATGTTTCGAACCGCCACGTTCAGGGGAGCCAGGTTGAGCTCGAACAGAGGCGTGGTCGTCCGATCTTCCAAGCCAATCGAGAAGTCCTCGATCCTGAACTCGTCGACAGAGACCGTCCACTCGATCTCGGGAGCTGTCCCTCCCGCCGCTTCCGTCGAGGTTTCCGACTGGCTTTGGGAGACCGACGCCTGTCCCGCGGCTGCGGGGTGCGGCGGCTCCGTGCCGGTCTGTCCCGTTGCTTCCGGATGCGGCGCCTTTACTCCGGTTTGTTCGGCGGGTGCCGGCGGTTCGAGAACGGACAGCCAGTTCATATCGCCCGCTTCCGTGAGCCACGCGAGGATGTCCGCCCCTGCCAGACGGACCTGTCCAACGCCAACTGTTTGTTCAGGATAACTCATGTTCATGCCTGTAACACTAAGGGTGTCAAGCGTGAGCAGATTGGGCTCTTTTCCTTTTTCCCGCACAGTGAGGTGGGTCAGATCGAGCGACGCATCGGACAACCTGGCGACGATCTCATCACCGTTCATGTCAAACGAGTAATCCGTTCGAAAATCCAGCTCGCCATCCGTGATCTCAAAGTTGACCCGGCTCTTGATGACACGCCAGATCTCTGGCAGCTTCGTGCCGGTCAGCACAAACGAGCCCGTGGATCTCAACGGTTCCAGCGAGACAGTCCCGGACCACTCCCATCGGCCGCGGGCTTGCCCTGTGGCTCCGAGCGCATACCTGCCGTCATACTCCGGCAGGGTGGTAAAATCGTTGACCTGGAGATTGAGCGGTGTGAAGGCGACGACTACCGGCTCCGGCCTCGTGAGATCGGTTATTCGGAGCCTCCCCTGATTGATCTGCAGATCGCCGACGATCAGTCGCGGTATGCCCTTCTCTTGCGTGCCCTCCGGATGCGGCGGCCCGTCGCTCTTATCCGGAATCAGATCGGCAAAGTTCGGCTGGCCGTCTGGAAGCAGCCGCAAATCAATGCGCGGGCCGTCGAGCCGAAACTCCTTGAATGTGAAGGCCCATCGAAAGAGGCTGGAGGTTTGAAAGTTCAAGTAGAGATCATCGAAGGCAACAAAGGCCGTGCCGTCGGGGTCTTTCAACTCGAAGCCCTGAAGAGTCAGGGACAGGCTGTACGGGTTGACCAGGACTTTTTCGAGCGTGGCCTGCCGACCGAGGTTTTCTGCAATTGCCTTCAAGCTCTGACTCTTGATGATCCGCGGGGCAATGAAGAAGCCGAAGACCGTGTACAGTACGACCACCACAACGAGCGCCCACACTCGTTTCTGTCGAAGAATGCGCCTTACCATGTTTGCTCTCTTTATCGTGATGCGGTCCGATGTGTTGACAGATCGTCGCCCGGAACTATAGTATTTCGGATTTCAGATTGCAGAGTTAAGCTACACATCATTTTAGCGTAACTTCACATGGTTATCAGGACCACTTATACCGCAAAATTGCAAGTATTTTTCTGGAAAGCTATAGAAGCAGGAAATTTTTTGCTTTAAGCCTTGAAATTCTACAACTTGCAATGCGTTTCAGAAAAATCAACAGGCGAACCGCATAGGTCGAAATAATGGTCTGAGGCTTTTCCGAGTTGCTACTCAACCCTCTATTTGTGCTCCCC
>MAXM01000068.1:2888-4034 GCA_001751015.1 Desulfobacterales bacterium C00003106 | reverse complement strand
TATGGCCTTTCGAGGTATAGGTTGTGACAATCCCAAGTCGAATCCAATACACTATGACAAAATCAAGAAATCAACAATAAATTATTTGAACGGATACAGATAACTATTCTTGAGCGAATCCTAAGATGTTCACCTTGAGATAGAGGTCCCCCCTTTTTCCTTGTTCGAATGGCGAACCCAGCCCTCGAAGGCGGAGCGTCTCTCCGTCTGACATGCCGGGCGGGATTGTCAGAAAGAACGTCCGCTTCCTAAGGCCCATGGCGATGCTGATCAACTTGCGTGTGCCGAGAAATCCCTCCCGGGAATTTATGTAGATGTTTCCGTAAGAATTACCGTCCTTATGAATTGAAACAGGGCGTATAACCTGGATGCGTGATGTGGCGCTCTTTCTTGTCAGTTTACGGATCCTGCTGCTCGCGCCTGACTCAGAAACGTGACTGAAGAGCTTAAGGAATATTATGCCAAAGATAAATCCGCCTATGTGCGCCCACTAGGCAATTCCGCCCATATCTCCCGAGCTTGCAGTAGCGCTCAGGAATTGAAGAATAAACCACAGCCCAAGAAAAAAATACGCCGGGATTTCCCATATAGGAAAAAAGAAAAGAAGGGGTATCAGGGTCAATATCTTCGCCCTGGGGAAGAGAACGAAATATGCGCCCATTACACCGGCGATCGCGCCGCTGGCCCCGATGGTCGGGATCTGCGAATACGGATTGGATGTAAGATGCACTATGCCGGACGCAAGACCGCAAAGCAGATAGAAGAGGAGATATCGTACAGGACCGATCTGGTCTTCGACATTGTCACCAAAGATGTAGAGCGTCCACATATTGCCGAGGAGATGAAAAACACCTCCGTGCAGAAACATGAAGGAAACCAGCGAGAGAAGCTGTTCTTTCAGTGTAAAATGGAGAGATATGCCGGAAACGAAATAGCGGGCAGGCACCAGACCGTATTGATACACAAACTCGTCTAAACCCTGACCTTGCGCCAACTCAACAAGAAAAAACAGAACATTGATACCGATCAGGGTGTTGTTGACTATCGGATACGTTGAAGAACGTTGAGAGCTTCTTAAAGGGAGCATTGAAATTTCCGCTAAGGAACGGGGACGAAATAACTTACCCAAGTAGGCGCATAGATTTG
>MAXM01000068.1:1230-2825 GCA_001751015.1 Desulfobacterales bacterium C00003106 | reverse complement strand
TGATGCATAGTTGAGGAAGTTATTTTTTGCCGAGCCCTTTGCGACAAACTACTTCAGCACAGAATCCTGATACCCGGATTCCTCGATCTCAGACACATCAAAGATGTGTGCCTTGTATTGTTCAAGTTCTACATACAGACCATCTGTATTCAATACAGACGCATCATACCTGAATTCCCTTTTTGTTATTTGATCGTAGAGAATATGCTCATTTTTTTCGAGCCGCAGCAGAGGCCACACATATCCCCGTGATGTGCGGTCTTCGAGATTGACCGCTATGATCTTGATCTTCCTTTCCATAGTCCATTGATATGCAACGATATTATGGTATGTATCCCCGCCCGCCGAAGAGACCTCCAGCAGCCTCCAGTCTCCATTGTGATAGATGCTGTCTGCTATCTCCTTTAGCAGGAACCCATAGAAATCCCTGATTTCATGATCCACGGGTTCTACGGGTCTGCGGGTCAATTGCACCGGTATCCTGATCGATCTTCCCTCGAACTGTCCTTCGTGAAAAAGGGTTGCGCCAGGCACGGTAGCAGAAAGGAGAGCCGCCACGGAGGCCTTGTCATGGAAGGCCCTGGGAGCTCTTTCTTCATCATGGTTTTCAATGAACCGAATGAGCTTGTCCTGGTAGGAGATATCTGCCCGCAAATGCCCCCGCACGTCATCCGGCGTCGAGTATCGGAGGCGATCATACAGGGTCTTGTCATAGGTGAGATCAAAACCTTCCTGCTGCAATTCCCATTCAAGCCCCCAGTATACCTCTGCAATAAAAAGAAAATCGGTCCGCCCGGATTTCACTTTCCGTATAGCCGGCTTCCAGAATGTTTCTTTTTTGTCAAAGACCTTCCCCCATGTTTTTTCAAAGACATCCGGGGTATCAAGTTGCGCCATATCGCAGCGAAAACCGTCACACATAGAAGCAGCCCGGCCCATCAGATCAGCCATGAATACCCTGGTCGCCTCCTTGCTGTAATCTACCTGAACCGTATCGGTCCAGCCCGGGAAATACGGGTCCCTGCCATGGGCGAACGTGTACGTCTTGCCCCGGACTTTCTGTTTGAAGTAGTCGTCAGAGTCAGCGGAAAAGAGAGCGTCATGCAGGAAAAGGTCCGGATTTGTTGACAACAATGGTGTATCTACGGCCATGTGGTTGGGAACAAAATCGAGTATCAGCCTGATGTCAAACGCATGCAGACCGGCTCGAAAGACGGCAAGCGCCTGCTTGCCGCCAAGTTCCCGGTCGACCTCGTACGAGAGAATCGCATAAGGAGATGCGCCGATATCTTCTTTGTCCGGATTCCCCAGCGCCCTTCTGAATTCTTCTTTCAGACCTGGAGCGAGGCGCGCTATTTTCACTCCTTCTGAGCTCCGGGTCCATACACCCATTAACCATACGGCGTCAATTCCATTTGCTGCAAACCTTTCCATTTCACCTGAGGGCACTGTTTCAAGATCGACAGGTCTTCGATACTTTGCAGAAAGGTCCTTCAGCCAGAGCCTCGTATTGATTTCATAAATCACCGGATTTGTTTTCCAGGGCATTGCGACACTCCGCATCTTTACACCTAAAGTAAGCGGTTCAAGGTTCA
>MAXM01000068.1:285-1192 GCA_001751015.1 Desulfobacterales bacterium C00003106 | reverse complement strand
ACACGTGTGCGGTTCTTGAATTCAAAACCGCACTTCAGACATCTTGAGGGAACTACAGAAAACCTGTCTCCGCCAGCCTTTACGCTTTTTTCTATGTGATACAGATGATCATAGACATCCTTTTCCCGCACGCTCAGGATTTGAGAAATGGCTATGGCGGTCATATCTCTTTCCCGAAGGAGTTTAATCACCTCTTGTCGTATCGATCCCAAGGTGTTGGATATCTCCCCTTTCTGCATCGATCCTTTGATAATCCTGATCTATATCCTGAATCCGTAGCATGATAATTGCTTTCGTGTCAATATTCCAAAAATGTCAGGCCTGATTCTGTTTGTTGGGCGCAAAAAGAAGAAAAAATCTCCGGTTCTTGAGAATTCTGCTGTTTGGGCTGACTTTGGACACACCTCACCTCTTTGGCTCCAGACGCCATTTGAAAAAGTATAGCCATACAAGATAGTTATACTCTAACAGGGATCATCCTTGGCGAACTCCCTGAAATTGGCTCTTTAAATCTTTGATAGATCGATTTCCATACCTTTGCCCACGCACAATACTTGCCAAAAGATAAAAACCATCGCCGTCCGCTGTTTGTCAAGTGGCTTGCCACGTAAATCAAATCCTGCATTACTGTGCGAATCCGCCTCCGGCCGGCCTTTCCTCGATAAGACGGGTTATCTTTCTCATTTCCATTNNGGCAACCTCTCCAAATCCATATCTGACTTGAGTTCCGAATGAAACTGCTCACTCTCACCATGCTCATGATATAACCAAATTCCTTTACCGGGACTTACGTTAAGGCTGATCCAATAAGTATCTACTTCAATATCCGGAACTATCAGAAGCTGCCCCTTCTTATCTATGCTCCGCTCCGTTATTTCAAAAATAATTCGTAGAGGTTTCTCAAAAC
>MAXM01000068.1:0-148 GCA_001751015.1 Desulfobacterales bacterium C00003106 | reverse complement strand
ATGATCCACTCAACATCCTCATCTACACATACTCTAATATTGTCAAGAGAGTCATTGCCCGAGTCAAGACGAACCAATATGACCTCGTCTGTTATTGACTTCGAATACTTGATCGATTCGGAAAGAAACTCAACGGTACCGTTTTGAC
>MAXM01000067.1:6428-9195 GCA_001751015.1 Desulfobacterales bacterium C00003106 | reverse complement strand
AATCTATGCGCCTACTTGGGAAAGTTATTGCGTCCCCGTTCCTAATTTCTTGTAGAGCAATTCATGATATGGAATAAAGAAAAGCACAGTCTTGTTGATCTTAACTGCACCCCTGTAATCAAGATTCACGATATAGGCCTTGTCAGGGGAATACTTTTTGATAAAACTGCGCAGGGAGCGCGGGATTTCTTCTCTAATAAAAGACTTGTACTTGACTTCGACCGGAACGACCTTTCTGCCCGTTTCGAGCACAAAATCGACCTCAGCCTTATCCTTTGTGCGCCAAAAATTCAGCTTTGTCGCCGTGAATCTAATTTGCTCTTTGAGCAGCAGAAAAACAAGATTTTCAAAAATGAATCCGCACTCCGACCGGCTCCCGAGGTGGCCAAAAACGCCTGAAGCATAATTCCGCAGGCCAAGATCCCAGAAGTAAGGAACCGGTGACTTTGTGATTTCCTTTCTTACGTTTCGAACATAAGGCGACATGATATCCAACAGAAATGTTTTCCGGGAATACCACAAATAGTTCTTTACGGTTTGATATGATATGTTCAGTGTGGATGACAGTTCGGAGTAGTTAATAAGGCTCCCGATCCGGCTGGAGAGGATCTTTATCAGGGCGCTGAATGCCCCTGTTTTGTCTACTTTCAGAAGATAAGCGATGTCTTTTTCGAGGATACTGCGATAGATTTCGTCTATTATCCGGAATTTTTCGGTTTGCTCAGGCGCCAGAACCACCCGTGGGTATCCCCCAAAAGTCATATATTCCATTAAAAATTGTTGCGTTCTGTCCTTTTCTATTTCAAGAAATTCGGAAAGATTTTCTCTATACCTGTAATCTGTTTTGTGATGGATAAACTCTTCAAGGGTTATTGTGGTCAGTTCAAACAGCCGTTTTCTGCCGACAAGAGATTCATGAATTCTTTCCTTCAGTTCAAGGCTTCCCGATCCGGACACAATGAACTTGTATGGCATCTTCAGGTCAAAAAGCCCCTTAAGGAAAAGACCGGCATTTTCTTTCCGCTGTATTTCATCAATAAAAACGTAACCCCGCTGCTTGCCTAACTCCAGTTCTATCTTCCGGATTAACGCCGATTGCGATTCAAAGTGAGGCATGTCCCATTCAATGTCAAGATTCAGATAGAGCGTTCGCTCACCTTTTTGATCAAGGTCTTCCCTCAGCATGTCCATGAGAGTAGTCTTGCCGGATTGACGAGGCCCTATGATAATGCTGATCTCTTTTTGGGAGAGATGGCTTGCCAAGTCTGAAAACAGCTTTCTTTTAATCATGGTTATATTTTAGCCCGATAATTTCTAAAGTCAATAATAATTTTGGTGGGGCTAAGCTTGGAAACGGGGACGAAACAACATCAGTGGTTTTCATCTTTCTCTATGTGCTGACCCGGTTGCGTCCGCTGTTTTTGGCGCGGTACAGGGCCTTGTCAGCCGCCCTGACCACCTCCTCCGGCGTCCTGTAGTTGTCATCCCGTTCGGCCAAACCAATGCTGACCGTTACAGACACCCCATTTTGAGGCACTTCGGTTGTTTGCGGTTGCTTCGGTTTCTTTCGGGGCCGCCTGGAACCTCGCAGCATGAACTCCGATGTTCCGATCGTCTTTCTCAGTCTTTCCAGGTGGGGAATAACATCCATGAGAGACTCATGAAAGACCAGGATAAATTCTTCGCCGCCGTAACGAAAGGCTCTGGCACCGCCGGTTGTCCTCACAAGCTTTGAGCCGACCATACGCAGGACCTGATCTCCCACATCGTGCCCGTACCGGTCATTGAACTGCTTGAAGTGGTCTATATCAACCATCGCAATGGCATACCGGCTGGTCAGCTTCCGCAGGGCCTCGTTCAGCGATCTTCTGCCGGGCAGTCCGGTCAACTCATCATGGTATGCCATACTGTAGGAAGTCTCTATAACAGAAATTACAAGCACCAGCCCTCCCGTAGCAAAGTAGACCGGGGACAGCGGGCCAAGCTTTTCAAATGCGAGGGCGATAAAGACCGAAACCAGGGTCCAGAAAAAGGCTGAGACAACAGCATCCCGATGGATGATAAAGCGGACTATGAAAAAAAGAAACACCGCGAAGAAAACCAGAAGGGCCGGCTGTGTCAGGGAAATGCCCGCAAGAGCAGGGAGATCAACAAAGGAATATCCAAGATAGTCCGCGATGTTCAGGTCGGGGGAACGTCGGCAGAGAAGGACGATTCCGAGCGCTTGCAAAAGGATGAGGCAGAGGCGCAATATGCCGTGCAAGGTGCAAATCCCCCGTTCCTTCAGCAGGGAGAATACCGCAAAATTTATTGGGAGCAGAAGGGCGACGGCATTGAAGACAAGATCGTCTGTGCGAACCGAATCTATCGTTCTGTGGACGAGCAAGAGCAGGGATCGGTCTGCAAGCGCCAAAACAAGAAGGGCAAAGACCAGCCGACTTTTGTTGAAGCGCCAGGCAAGCAACATGCCCGCGCCAAAAACAGTATACGGATAGATAAGCATGAGCGCGGGAAGCGATTGCGCCACTATCTTCGCATGAACACAGGCCACTGCTCCGAGAAGAAGAAGGCCCCCGGGCACAAAAAATGAAAAGAGCGTCCTCACCACAGAGCTGATCAGATTTCCTTTCACGGTCTTTCATCTTGAATTTGCGCAGACCCTATTCGTTCACCTGTTTCGCCGCTTCGGGAGGCAACAGGGATTGAATGACCTTCTGGTATTTCTCCTCCCAATTCAGTCGCTTGTAGATATACGCGAGAGACAACA
>MAXM01000067.1:5721-6369 GCA_001751015.1 Desulfobacterales bacterium C00003106 | reverse complement strand
CTCCTGATAATGCTTTGACAGAAGCAGGATGCCCCACGGCTGCTGGAACTCCATCGGAATTTGCTCTAAAACATCACATGCCGCCAAATTGTCACCGGACTGTGCAAGTGAATAGGCCAAAAGAAGCTGATATTTTGGAATGGGCCACTTTTCAACCATCTTATCAAGCGCCTTATTCGCCGCTTTATAGTCCTTCGTCATGTAAAGATAAAGGGATGCAAGCCTGAAGAGATTCTCCTCTGTGGGCTCCTGTCTCGCCAGCTCCCGCAACGTCTCTTCATAAATACCGGAATCCAGATGATATGCGCACGACACCATGCCATGCAGCAAGGTCATCTCTTTCGTATCAAAGTATACCCTTCTGTAAATATCATAGGCGGTAGAATAATCCTTTTCTATTTCACATATCTGCGCCAGGGTTACGAGATATTCCTTATTGGACGGCTCCATCTCCCTGAGTCTGGAAAAGAGTCCTTTAGCTGATTGATACTCCTGATTATCCAAATAGATGTATGCCAGTTTACGCATTAGTTCCGGGTCTGATGATTCTGCGATTCCTCTTTCAAACCATTTCTTCTGCAAGGCCCGGTCGTTCTGCCAGTATGAGATCTCTACGGCCTTTTTTAGTCCATCCGGAGCAAGAACCCC
>MAXM01000067.1:3259-5650 GCA_001751015.1 Desulfobacterales bacterium C00003106 | reverse complement strand
AAATTGGCCACAAAAGCCTGGTTGCCCATATTCTGCGCGATCCTTATAACCCTTGCCTGGTTCTCCCTGTTGTCGGAATCCTCACGCCAGAGTTCCATGGCCGCGTTGAACGCCGCGTCCATCAATCCTTTGTTCTTCCAGTCAACCGATAATGCCTTTGCTCCCCTTTCGAGCCATCTCTTGCGCAGGGTTCGATCATCCATGCAGCATGCAATTTCCACGGCCACCTTCAGACTATCCGCAGACAGATCCCCTTTGCGCCATTGTTCTTCATATATCTTCAGGGCATCGGCAAATCTCCTGTTCTGCACAAGGAAATCGACTACAAATGCCTCTTTGCCCATATTTCGGGCAATCCTGATGACCCTTTCCTGGTTCTCCGGCTTATCCGGTTTCTCGCGCCATAGGTGGAGGGATGCGCTAAGGGCGTCGTCCATCAGCTTTGGCTCTTTGCAGCCAAGGGCGCAAAGGGTTTCCACGGTTTGAACAACCGCCTCTAATTTCCCGTTTTTCCAATAGAGGTAGACAAGTTCAGTCATGAGCTTTTTGCTCTCATCGCTTGTCTTATCCTGAATTAAAGCGAGTTCCTGAACACAGAGGGCTTCCGTCTTTGCATAGAATTCCCCGGCCTTTTGTTTATCGTCAATACTGTCATAGAAGTCCGCCAGCGCTTGAAAATCATCACGCGTCTTCGGCTCCACCTGTGAGACCAGTTGCAAAGCCCTCTCGTTATCCCCCAAAGCAATGCAAACCGCGAAGAGCTCCCTTGTCATTTCCGCATCGGAAGCAGTGCCCATAGCTCGCTCAAGCCACTTTTTTCTCTTCTGAAGGTCCTCTGTCCACCTTGCAAGACGGACAGCGCTCTTCATTTCTTCTTCAGTGAGATCTACTCCTGAATCGTATGCCTCTTCATACTCGGATAGGGCCTCGTAAACCCTCTGGTTTCCCAACAGGAAATCTATCACAAAATTCCGGTTGCCGCTTCTCCTTGCAAAGAGAAGCACGTCGTCCTGTTTTCTCCTGTCTGTCATATCAAAACGCCAGAAGTCACCGGCCACACGCGCCCCGGCCCTCGTCAGCTCGGGATCATCATATTCCAGTTCTATAAGACGCTTTACAGTGACCAGAAACTTCTCACGGTCTCCGATATAACGACAAAGTATGGAAATCCTGACCAATATCTCTCTTGCAAAGGCCTGATCACCTATCCCTTTCAGGCTCTTTTCATATGCCGCCATCGCTTCCTTGTACATGGAAACGGACTCATAATAATGGGCGATCCTCACGTCCGTGGGTTTGAGAAAATAGGCGCTCGCCGACATGCCCGCGAGAATGAGAACAAAAGTAGCCTGGAGAATATGTTTTCTTGAATACATTTATTGAAGATCCTCTCTGGCCCATTTCCACGAGACACCAATGCGTTTTGCCTTCTTTCTGAGCTCAAGCTTCTTTTCTTCAGACATCGGAGCATAATCCACGGCAAGAATCATCTTTTTGTCTCTTCTCAACATCTCCACCTTGTCAAGCAGCCACTCCATGCCGGGGTCTGTTCTTTCGACCCACCCCGAGTTCTCCTTTTGATAAAAAAGAGACTCTATCATGACGCCGCAGATGTCGTTCCTTACGTCATCATAGATCCCGAAGCCCCTGTTCATGATCAGCCTTCCAGGAATGGCCTTTTTTATCATTCGAATAAGACCTGCGCCTTTGCCATGGATAAGCTCTCGCTTTTCAGGCAATAGATTCCCAAGGATTTCCACGTCATCTGCCGTATCAACAAAGACGTTTTTAAATCCCTTTGACCGCAGGAACTCGACCTCCTTTTCTATTACGTCCTCCCATTCAGGAGATGAGATATCCACGAGAAGCGCCGTCCAATCCGCAACCTTGTGCAAAATCGCCTGCGGAGGAAGGGAAGAAAGATGACCGGAGTGCATTTCGATTTCACATAAAGAGACATACGCAAACGCACGGGATATGTCCCCTTGCACCTCCGCATACGGAGATACAATATAGATATCATCTCCCTTGTTGATTTCGACAAAGGGACGATAGGTAATCTCAAATCCCGCCAGGGGCATTACGATAAGTCCAATAAGATTAAGAACCACGAACGGCCTTTTCGAAGACGCCATGCTCAAGCCTGCCAAGCTTTGAATTCAACACAATCAGAGAGAGGACGGAAGAGACTATACACGCCACCATGAAGCCCAGTCCGTAGAATTGCCAGCCAAGTTCTATGGAAGCAACCGTACACACAATATTCAATATAAGAAAAACAACGGCAAGCCAGAAAATCGAATCATAATCATCGAGATATTGCATCATAAGGAGACAAAAAAACCATAGGGCATAAAAGATCGTTCCTACCATAAGATAATGAAATACAAA
>MAXM01000067.1:228-3244 GCA_001751015.1 Desulfobacterales bacterium C00003106 | reverse complement strand
AGCACCACCATAACAACACCGCCATGCACAAGCAGAATACGCAACATAATAAGCCTTACGGAACGAACGAGATTAACCTTTTCCATGGATAATTCCCGAAAAGGGAAGTTATTGAAAAGCTTGAATATGAACGACCGGAAAGGATTTCTAATCTCTTTTTTTATCCCTCTGTATACTATGAACGCGGCTATCATCATCAGGCTGATAGCCATGAAAAACGGATAATCGTATTGAGGCGAACACCGAAACAACGGATCAATCGATCTGCCGGCGCTGTCCGAATACCAGAAGATAGGCTTATCTATCCAGAAACCGAGGTTGACCGCAAACAGGGCCAGCCCGATCTTGCACGCGTCGGGGCGCCTCAGAAATCCCCACTCCATTGTTACGGATTGCCGTAGATAGAGCTTCATAATATATGCATATCCGCCTGCAACCGGAACGGCAATACCAGCCACAAAAATATTGGTCAGCCCGGTAACATTGGTGGCGCCGGTAAACAAAAGCAGGCCGATGCTTGTGCCGGCGCCTGCGAGAAACAGCCAGAAGGTGAGGCGATCTTTGTCAAGAGAGTTTATCACACTGACAATGCACCACAAGAGCGAGAAAAGAGTTGTAAGGATGATAAAGGTTATTTTGCAGTTGAGAGGAACCGAGGACAAGGAAAAGATGATAGCAGATGAAATGCACATGGAAGAAAAACCCATGACCACAGAGGCGGCGATCAGGGTGTTAAAAATGGAATCAGTCCTCCTGAAGAAGACTTCGTCAGCAAGAAAACGGCTGAGTATAGTGTATACAGGAGCTGAAATGATCAGGGAGAGCCCGGTTGCATAGGTAATCAAGAGATAGAACAGAGTGGGGGGCTCGCCGGTGGCGAGATAGACCATAATCCCCATCACGGTCAGGCAGGAAATGGTGAGAAACCACGGCCCGACCGCCTGGGACGCCTGCTCGGTTTCCATCATCAGAAAACGCGCAAGGTGCGGCCTTTTAAGGTGTTTTTCCAGCAAAAACGCTATTCCCGCCATTGAGCTCCTCCTGATATATGTCTGAATATTGCCTGATGACCAGGTCTTCTCTGTAGAGTTGCTCTATTCTCTTTATCCCGTTTTTCCCAAAATCGTCGGCCCGTTCCCCGTGCCTCAGTATTTCCAGAGTGGCCCCGGCAATGCCCTGCACATCCCTGATCTTTGCCACAATCCCCGCAGGGCCTATGCCGTCATCAACGCCATACAGAAGCTCGCTGCATGCGCCGACATCCGTAGTCACCACCGGGATGCCGCAGGCCATTGCCTCCATCACCACAAGAGGCATGGCCTCCTTAATGCTTGTCAGAACAAGGAGATCCATCTTCTTGTAATACTCAAGGACATCCGCCCTTCCGGTAAAAGTGATGGTCTCATTCAAGCCAAGCATATCAAGAAGTTCAATGCATTCCGTGTAGTATTCCGGCTGGTTATCCGTTGGTCCGACAATCCATGCCGCGACTTTCTCATACTCTTTTTTGACTATCGCCATTACCTGTATAAACGTCTTGATATCTTTTACACTATTTACTCTTCCCACAAGGCCGACCATCCTGATCTCTTCTCTGCAACGACCGCACCTTGCTTCCCTGAAATGCGCAACATCGATTCCATTCGGCACGACCTCAATTCTGTCGGCTTCGGCCCCATATTCGACCTCAAGGGTCTTATTCCCTTGAAAGAGTGTGATGATCCGGTCGCACGAATTGTATTGCCACCTGCATATAGCCGAGAAGAAATCGATCCACATCCCTTTGACGTAGGAATCGTCCAGCCAGCCGGCCCTCAGAAGTTCCATCTCTCTTTCCTGAAGGTATATTCCGTGTTCCGTAATCATCGACCTTTTCCCTTCAAGCGTCGATTTCAGGCAGGCCAGCATGCCGGCATATCCCGTGCTGGGCGAGTGATAGACCTTTGCAGATGGGAGCCTTCGATACAGGGAAAGCATTCGAAAAAGGATCAAATGGATACTGCGGTGGGTATAAAAATACTTCAGAAATCCGGCGTCCCCCCTGACCTCATTATAGACCTTTGTAAGGAGAGCAAATGCGGTTTCATCTTCAAGGAAGTTCCTGAATATCCCCGGGGTATCTTGGTTGACTAATTCCCTTAGCAGGGAAACAGACCCCTCGGAAAGGGTCCCTTTCCGCCAATCCTTCATAAGCAGATAAAGGCCCTCAGAAAACCTTTGCCACTCCTTTTGCGAAAGCTTCAAGGGACGCGATCTCTCTATTTCATCATAATCAAACAGAACAAATTCCCTGTAAGATACAACATTTTCAGGAAAGGTGTATTTTCGTTCGTCCCGGTTTTTCTCCTCGGGGATCAACGCCACTATGGAAAACGTAAAGGCCTTCATGTTCTCCATGAGCCATTGAAGCCAGGACGAAACCCCGCCTGTAATATACGGGTAGCTGCCCTCTACAACCAGGCAGATGTCAGAACCCTTTTCCATGTACGTGCCGCCTCTTTGACTTTGCCGGGGATAAATACTCCCTCGGTCGTTTCAATGGTTTCGTAAATGCGATTAAACGGATCAATCTCCCCATGCGCCAGCGCCAGCTCAAACTCGTAAGGGACCCATCTTTGCAATAAATAATCCCCTTTTTCCTGTACCGCCTTATAGATCTCTCTTGCCTTTGCAATTTTTCCCGCCTCGAGAAGGTATCTCATGCTCAAAAGGCCGTTTTCTTCGGAATCTTCCTGGTCAAAAGCACGAACTGCCCAATGGCAGGCTTTTTCCTGATAAAAGGGCTTCATGATGGAATCACACAGATCAAGGTAAGGGATTTCGTGGTAGAGATTTGCAATCCTGTACATGGTCCTGACATCCATCTCCTTCGCGCTCTCCGCGGCATTAATCTCCGCAAGGATCTGATCGAATTTTTTTGTAAGTATGTCAATGGCCATAAGCACCATGTTCTCGCGAGCAGCGAGTTCTATAATATTTCGCAGAATTATTGATTTCATGACCGTCCATTCCATCT
>MAXM01000067.1:0-219 GCA_001751015.1 Desulfobacterales bacterium C00003106 | reverse complement strand
TCATTCCGCGAAGAAGAAAGGCCTCCAATGCCGGAATTGCCCGGCCTTCGTATTTCTTTTTCAATACCGCAAGTATATCCTTGTCCACTCTGTCAAACAGCTCGCTCCGTACGGGATATAGAGGATACAGGCGGAAAAACAGAACAATAAACAGAGAGATAATCGGCCCTGCCAAAGGAATAATGGCGAGAAAGACCAGAAACTTCATAAATGCCTCGG
>MAXM01000066.1 GCA_001751015.1 Desulfobacterales bacterium C00003106 | reverse complement strand
TTATTTTGTCCCCGTTCCTTAGTCAATATATCGACTACTCGACCAGCAGAAGCTCTTCAATTTCAGCCCAGTTGCGCACTGACTGAAACGGATGGGGTTTCCGGTTCCACGGATGCGAAAAAAGGATCGGAGTGATATTGTTTTCGTTGAGATGAAAACACGTCTCAAGACGGTCTTCCACAAAAGAGGTTACGCCATACGCCTTAAGGACATCCACCTTTGCCTCAAAGGACCCGGTGGCGATAACGTCGATACGGGAAGGGACCCCGGAGAGAGTTTTTGATATCCACCTTTTAATGGGATCAAGCCTGGGCCTGGCAGTTACAAACAACAGCGGCGTGCGGCTTCCTATCCTGCAAAGGGCGTCCACCGCGCCTTCTATCGGCAGGAGCTCTATCCCGCTGTTATTTTCGATGATCCTGTTGATAACGACCTCTACGACATCCGGGTCGATGTCAAGACAGTCTTCCAGGTAATACTCGGTAATATCCGAATAAGAGATGCTGTTGATCCCGAAGTCCCTTGCAGCGATCTTTAAAAAAAGAGACATGGTATCGGCAACAACGCCGTCTACATCAAAGGCTGTCTTTTGGGGGTGGAATTTCATCAGGAAAAATAGCGCTTCATGGCGAGACGGGCAAACTCACCGGCCTTTTTTCTCAGGAGTCTGTCATGAACGACCAGCACTGCTATGGCGAGTTTTCTTGGGCCGGTCTTTTCTTCGCAAAAACCGACAAACCAGTCGTAGCGCAACTCACAGGTTCTGTTGTTTATGGAGCCTGTCTTTCCCCCGATAACGAGATTTGACAATACCGGATCCTTTCGATATCCCTTGAAGGTACGTTTGGAGGTGCCGCTACGCACGGTTGAGACCATCATTTTTTTCAGTTCATCAGATGTCTTGCGGGATATGATCTTTCTCACAGTCCTGTCTCCTCCCACATAAACAGGAGCGCTTTGGCTGTCGACTACATATTCAACAATAGTAGGTTGCACAAGCGTTCCGCTGTTGGATATGACAGAAGCGATCATCGCCCCGTGAAGAGGAGATATGAGCGTTTCACGGTTAAAGCCGCACGCCAGTTCGGCCCAGTGATACGGATCATCTCCCACCAGGATCGTGCTCGGCTCAACAATGAGTTCAAAATCGATCGGCTGGTTGAATCCAAACCGCGCGGCATATTCTTCAAGGAGTTCTTTTTTAAGTCTTAATATACCGAGCTTTCCAAATACCGGGTTGATTGACTTGGCAAAGGACTCTTTTAAAGAGACCTTGTTTGTATAACGGTTGGTTCGATCCTTCAACTGGTTTTTATACAGGGTGTGGCTGCGGCCGTTGTAAGCCAGTGTTGTATCGCCGGACATATTACAACCCTCGATAGCTGCAGCGGCCGTCACGATCTTGAAGATGCTGGCGGCGGGGAACTGATTGTTTTGGATGTCGGCTTTTCTTGATTCAACCATAGAAAGAACCCGCCCTGTAGCCGGGTCGATGGCAACGAATGCTATGATGGGGGAAAGGGAATCGCGGACCTGCTCTGACATGAAATCCTGAAGCCCTCGGTCAAGAGTGGTTTCAATAGAAAGGGTGTCGCCGGAGTAATCAAGATCGATCATCCCGCCAGTGCTTGCGCAAAGGACGTGGGTATCTAATATCGACCGAAGTTTCTTCTTGTCAAACCCTGGTACGGCCTCTGCTTGCTGCTCCGTGACCGGGTCTGTCAGCTCGGAAGAATTCTCATGGTGCCCGGTCGACAGGCTGACCCTGATGAATTGAACCCCCAATACGGCTATGAGCAACAAAGGAAAGAAGCAGATCCCCTTTTTAAGAAGGTCTTTTCTGTTCTTTTGTTGCTGTAACCGGGCCTGATAGTCTTTCCATCCCTCGTAGTTTGTCATTGGCTGTTCGCGCATAATATCACGCGTCGCGTCGTGTTTTCTTCTTTAGACGGCTTATGCGGCGTCTGAATATCTTTGTTTTTTCGGCATCCTTTTCTTGTACGGCCTCCATCTTTTTTGCCTTGAGTGTCCGGATATTTTGCTTGAGCTTTCGTACTGAGTCACCTTTCTTTTTGGTTGTCTCTTCAACGATTCCCCGCGCTTTTTTGACGGCGACCAGAAGTTCTTCCTTGTTCATTCCGTGTGCGCCGGTGATTTCAGCAATATCCACTGCAATCTCGCGCAATTCCTTTGCCGTCATTCGATCCAAAGGCTTTTCTTTTACCTCTTTTGCCATTCGAGTTCCTTCCCTTATGTATCAGATAATAATACAACCTCTGCCGATTCTCCACATACTCATCAAGGACTTTATAATAATTGACCTTGCCATGTCAAATGCAAAAAATCTGACAACCGTTCACGGCCTTACCCTAATCCTTTTTCTTTTTAGCAAGGAGGTCCAGGAAAGGTTTGAACAGATCAATGGGAAACGGGAAGATCGTCGTGGAGTTGTTTTCTGTGGATATTTCACGCAATGTCTGGAGATAGCGAAGCTGCAGGGCAACAGGATGTTCCTCTATGATCGTTGATGCCTTAGCCAGTTTGTCAGCAGCCTGGAATTCTCCTTCTGCGTTGATCACCTTGGCGCGACGCTCCCGTTCCGCCTCTGCCTGTTTGGCCATCGCTCTCTGCATCTCCTGGGGCAGATCTATGTGTTTCAGCTCTACTGTTGACACCTTGATGCCCCATGGATCAGTGTGCCTGTCCAATATCTCCTGCACCTCCGAGTTTATCTTTTCTCTCTCGGACAGAAGTTCATCCAGTTCCGCCTCTCCGCATACGCTCCTCAAGGTGGTCTGAGCAAGCTGGGACGTGGCGTAAAGATAGTTTTCCACCTCGATGACTGCTTTGACCGAATCCATCACCCTGAAATAGATGACCGCATTGACCTTTACAGAGACATTGTCGCGGGTGATTACATCCTGGGGGTCAACATCAAGAGTGATCAGCCTTAGACTTACCTTGACCATCTTATCGATGACCGG
>MAXM01000065.1 GCA_001751015.1 Desulfobacterales bacterium C00003106 | reverse complement strand
CATTCTGTAATCATTGAACTAATAGCTAAAGGCTAATCGCTCAACTTAGGGCTCGGCCAAAAATAACTTGGTAGAATTTGCGCCCGAATTTGCCGTAGATTTAATCGATCTGATTGAGCAAAACCACAGGAATAGCGAGCTATTTCGAGGACTTTTGTAATCTGAGATCGAACAAATTTGACCCAAATCTATGCGCCTGCTTGGGGAAGTTATTCCGTCCCCGTTCCTAATCATCTCTTGCGGCGGCAAAGTATCTGTTAAAGGCATTGATATAGGCCCGCGCGCTTGCCTCCAGCACATCGGAACTGGCGCCTCTTCCGGAGTATGTATGATCATCGATTCTGACCTGTACTGACGCTTCTCCAAGGGCGTCTTTGCCGGTGGTGAGCGCTTCGACCTTGTAGTCGGCAAGCATGGCGGAATGACCTGATATCCGGTCTATACAATTAAAAATGGCATTGACGGGTCCGTTTCCGATGCTGGCGTCCCTCAGTTCCTCATCCCCCTTTTTCAAGGTAACGCATGCAAGAGGGAGCGCCTTGTCTCCGCTCATTACCTGGAGCGATACAAATGCATAGGTCTCAGGGACCTTGCTCAATTCTATCTCAACGATCGACCTCAGGTCTTTTTCCCCTATCTCCTTCTTGCGGTCCGCAACTTTCAGAAAGCGTTTATATATCTTTTCGAACATCCGGTCTGAAATCTCATAGTCCATGTCCTTGAGTTTGTGCCGCAGGGCAGCCCTGCCCGACCTGGCCGTAAGGATGAGCATGTGTTCTTTCAAGCCTATGGTTTCCGGGCTCATGATCTCATAGGTGGAACGGTCTTTCAATATCCCGTCCTGGTGGACTCCGGAGGAATGGGCAAAGGCGTTTTGTCCCACAATCGCCTTGTTCGGCTGAACGGGAATGTTCATCATGCGGCTTACGAGATGGCTTGTTGCAGCAATTTCCGTTGTCACAACGCCGCATTCGACATCAAATGCATCATGCCTTGTCTTGATTGTCATGACGATTTCTTCCAGGGCGGCATTGCCGGCACGCTCCCCGATCCCGTTAACAGTACACTCCACCTGGTTCGCCCCGTTTGCGACGGCCGCGAGAGAGTTGGACGTCGCAAGTCCCAGGTCGTTGTGGCAGTGAACGCTGAGTATGATCCTGTCCGTGGAAGGGACGCTTTCCCTTATCCGTCGGATCAAGGCCCCGAACTGTTCAGGCACGGCATATCCCACAGTATCGGGTACGTTGATAACTGTTGCGCCGGCTTCAATAACGGCCTCAATAGTCCGGCAGAGATGATCAAAATCGCTGCGGGACGCGTCTTCGGTGGAGTATTCGACATTCGGGCAGAGCTTTTTCGCGTATCGGACCGCGTCCACCGCCATCTCGATGTTCTTTTGGCGATCCGTACGCAGTTTTTTCGCCAGGTGGATGTCCGAGGCCCCGAGAAAGATATGAATTCTGGGTGATGCGGCCTCGCAAATAGAATGCCAGAGCACATCGATATCGTTCTTGACCGCCCGGGCAAGGCCTGTGATAATAGGATTGCGGACTGCGAGGGCCACCTGTCTCACCGCCTCCGCGTCTCCGGGTGAAGAGATCGGAAAGCCTGCCTCAATAACATCCACACCGAGCTTTTCGAGCTGCCGGGCCACAGTCAGTTTCTGTTCCGTATTCAACTTTGCGCCGGGGACCTGCTCCCCGTCCCTCAGCGTTGTGTCAAAGATCAATATCTTGCGTGCCACGCGAAAACGCCTCCCATTTAGTTGGTCAAGTCGTGGATTGGTCGAATAGTCAAGTGGGTAAACATGCAACCAATCAACCATTCGTCCAATCAACTATTCAACTGACTATAATCCAAAATCCGCTACCCGTACGGCCTGGTCGCCTAACATAGCCGTATAGCTCCCCATTTCATTGTCATACCATCCATATACTACCACCTTTGTAATGGGTATGCGCACAATCGGCTGGGCAATCTGTGAGACAACAGCCTTTGAAAGCCCTTGTATCCTGCTAAGGTCAAAACTGAGATTTGCAGTTCTGGTGTGCGTTTCAGTTCCTTCGATAATCGTTGCGGCCAGAGGGTAGCCTATGATATCGGAAGAGACATTTTGTTCCTCTGTAAACATCAGGTATCCGCGTTTTTCCCTGGCCGCCGCATCTTTGTATATCTCATTTATCCGGTTGCGGGTAATCCGGCCTTCGGTTTCATCATGGAGATCAACAACCAGCATGATCATCGAGCCCGTACTTACCGGAACACGAACTGATTCTGCGATGAATCCTATTTGCCGCATCTCGGGTATGACATGAGAAAGTGTTTTAGCAGCGCCTGTCGTAGTAAGTATAATATTATTGAACACGCTCCGGTTTTTTCTCAAGTCGGTTGCGCCGGTCTTTGGAGACCGGTCAAGTACCTGCTGTGAACCTGTTGCAGCATGAACTGTGACCATCGAGGCGGTCAACATGCTCTCCAGACCAAAGGCATCAAGAAGCGGCTTGATCATGAACGCAAGACAGGTAGTGGTGCATGACGCATTTGAAATAAGAACATGACGCGAGGGATCGTAGTCGTCCTCGTTGATTCCCATCACCGTAGTAACAGTATCGGCCGGCATTTCGGCTGATTTGTCCTTGATCTTGAACGGAGCGGAATGAATCACCTTGCGGGCGCCTGCCTCAAGATGCCCGCGTATTGAACCACGAGGGGCATCTGCGGGAACCGCTGGATCGGCGAATTGACCGGTTGCGTCGATCACCAATTCAACGCCGTTCTCCCTCCACGGGATCTCCTTGGGATTGCGAACCTTTCGCAATATCTTTAACGGAATGCCGTCAATGGTCATTGAACCGCTTTTTTCATCCAGGTTTTCAATAAGACGCTTGCTCTTGTACCCGTACAGGTACTGCTGCAGCGAGCCGTATGTGGAATCCTTTTCAATAAAGCATGCCACGTCTTCTATCTTCGTGCCCACCTGGCGGCCTATGTTGACCACGATTTCGGAAAAATACTTTCGCCCTATATGGTGCCACAAAGTCAACTTGGCTATGCGTCCCAACCCATTGATCCCGAGCTTTAATTCACTTTCAGTCATTTGACCCCTCCGCAACTTAGGATCTGTCCACAACTAACCTGTACGTCTTGCTTGTCTTTTGCTCCGTCTTCTGCGTTGCATCAAAGGTTACATACAGTAAGTATGCGCCCTTTGATGCGACTTGAATACGGACCAAAATCCTGCGCAATTTTGCACAGCTTATTTGTGGACAGATCCTTGGCTTCACTTCGTTTCACAAGTAGTCCATTACGAAAAATCCTGTTCCGTGATCGAATGCTTGCCACAATACACTGAACCTTCTTTTCCGTCAATACTAAGGAAGTCCCCGCTTACTATCGAATGATTGCTGATCGTAGCCCGTTTTTCATTCTTCCATGCCGTAAGTTTCCGGCACCCGACCACACACGTTTTCCCGAGATGGTGCGCAACGATTGAGGCGTGTGATGTCGCGCCTCCCCGTGATGTGAGAAGGCCGTCTGCGGCGGAGATCTCTCTGATGTCGTCAGGAACCGTATCTGCGCGGATCAGGACAAGTCGAGTTTGTGGCTCATGGAGCCTGAACCATTTGATCTCATTCAAGGTAAAGACAGCCTTTCCGCTCAAGGCCCCTCCGCACACGCCAACACCTTTTGCAAGCAGGGAGGTCTTTAAGGAGGGTGTAACCGTAAAACGGGGGAATGTCTGCTTTTTTCCGATAACCATGTCCCTTGATTGCAATATGAAGCATTTTTCCGCCCTGTTTGCCTCAAACGTGAATTCTATCTCCTGGGCAGTCCAGTTTCTTTCATATATCAGCTTTTTTGCCCCTTCACGAAGCGTATGAAACACATTCGGAAAGCCCTCCTCCAGCGCCGCGTCGTGCAGCCTTCCCTGGTCGTTTTTCTGTTCTATGGAAATCGGCTGCGTCTGAACAAGGCCGGCCACCACGTCTTCCCCCTGTCCCCCGGTCGTGTAATCCCCCCATGGAATAATCCGGTCCACGGATTTGTTGATGTTGTGCGTAAAAAAGACACCTGACCCTGCTGAGGTCGTCAGGTTGCCAAATACCATTTCTTGAACAATAACGGCTGTCCCCCAGTTGTCCGAGATTCCCATGATCTCACGATAGGCACGTGACTTGGCAGAGTGCCACGATTGAAAGACCTGGTTGATCGACTCCATCAATTGTTCCTTTGGGTCATGGGCAAGCTTTACGCCGGCCTGGTTCACGGCTTCTTTGTATTTCATGGCCAGATCGCGCATCTGACGTGCGGTAAAGTTGCGCTTTTGAGCGACCTTGTGGAGCGCCTTGTGTGATAGCATCAGTTCGTGAAACGTCTCCCTGTCGATCCCGAACGACATCCCCCAGGACTGGAGAAAACGTCTGTAGTTATCCCATGCAAACCATTCCTTGCCGCTTTTCTGTATCAGCCCTTCTGCTATCTCTTCGTTGATGCCTACGTTCAGGAAGGTATCCATCATCCCGGGCATTGAGATGGCCGCCCCGCTTCGAACAGAGAAAAGGAGCGGATTCTCCGGATTGCCGAATTCTTTTCCTGTCTCTTTTTCAAGCCTGGCTATATGCTGTTTTATGTTTTCCTCAAGGTCAATACGTGTGTGGCGAAACAGATTGATGATGCGGCGGCATCGAAAGACCTCTGTCGTAATAATAAAGCCGGGCGGCACAGGCATCAGAAGATCCGCCAATCTTACCAGGTTGTATCCCTTATCCCCTAAATATATCTGATCATTGACAAGAGGATGCGGGTGGTGAATGCTTACAATAGCCCTGGCGGGGTCATAGCTGAGCAAGGTATCAAGGTCGGCGGCTGACAATTGCCCGGCCTGTTCATTCAGAGAATGAATAATTCTGCTGATAAAATTGTCAAGATACTGAAATCCAAACGTGCTCGCTACGAGGTCCCGGAGAAAGATCTCGAATATCTTGTAGGTCCATTCCTTTGAGGTCTGCTCTATCTCGTGTGTGCGATATCTCGGCAGGATAGCCTCATTCGGGGTCTGCTGCAGGATCATCTTGATATTGTCTTCATGTATATTCCTGTAAAACGTCGTAAGAATGCCCTGCTCTGCATCTGCAAGCCCGTGAAATATATCTACATACTGTGTAAAGGTAAACCTTCTCACCTCAAGCGCCCTTGTCAGGAGTTTCAGGTGGCGCTGAAGCCGGTTGGAGGCTATCCCGTCGAGTTCGAGCGCCTGAACAAAGAGGTGTATAATATCAGTGATCCTAAAGAATGTGTCTCTTGTAATGAACTGAAGGTTGATTGAATTGATCAGTTGTTCGAACAGGAGATTGGCATAATTTTCAAGTCGTAAGGTAAGGCCAAGCGCGTCAAACTTCCTTTCATAGTATGTTCCGTACATGGATGGAATATCCGCGGCGATATGGCGTTTATGATATATGGACTGAACCCCTTCCGAGCGGTCGTCTGATAGAATTATCCTTTTCAGGGATTTGAGGTAGTCCAGTATTCCCTGCAGTTTGTTTAATACGTCCTTGCGTTCTATGGCCTTTTGAAGGATATTTATGTAAGGTAGTCCCTTATTCTTTGCAATATTCAGATGGGTCCTGATGTCCTGGTGTGCCAGGTTGTATTTTTCATTCAACAGGCGGTATAACCGGACCAGCAGGCCGACCCGTCTGCGATCCCGGTCCACACCTATAGTGAGTCCGGACACAAATTCTTTCGCCTGCGCGGGAGAAAGCCGCAGGAGGTCTTCGGGCCTGGTTATTCCTTCGTTTTCAAAGAGCTCCCCGACTATTTTGTGAACACCGTCTACGTACACACCATACGTGGGAATACGCTTGTACATCTCAGGAGGAAGGAACGGAGCAAGGAATGTCCTGTTACGGGTAAGCCAGAAATTGAAGATCGCCTTCGCAAAATGGATCAGGAGATTGCTGCTTTCTACATGGCACTGTTTTCTAAAGAAATGGATCAGGACGTCTCCCCGGTTTACAGCCTCATCGATCTCTGTTGATACGTCTCTGAGCGCCCCTTCTGCGCCGATCTCGTTGAAATAGACGGGAAAAAGCTTTGTAAGTTGCTTCGCCAGATTATAGACCGGTTTGATGTCGCTGTTGAGAAAACGAGTTATATCCTTTTGGAACAGGTCGGTGTCCTTGATTACGACCCCTTCGAGTTTTAGATATATGACAAGCGCAGAGAGTAGCCTGCGGGACCATTTGGGGTCATTCTCAATGATGTCCATCCAGACCCGGATATTTAAAACCTGGGTCGGGTTCGGTCTCATCGGCGCGTCAGGAGATCCCTTTCCGATCTCCGGTCCCTGGAAGCCGAGAGAAATGGTATGGCGAATAAAGAGATCCGCCAGATCGCTCTCTTTTCCCGTAAAGACCGCTCTGCCTATGTTTTGTATGGTATGAAGCGCGGTTTCGGGATACCTGTGTATATTTTTTTTTAATATCTCAAAGGTCCTGGCCACCAACAAGCCGGGGTCTTCACTCTTTTGATCGGCGATTATTCCGGCAAGCGATTCATTGATGCAGCGCAGCACTTCCTCATGAACGGAAGCAAGACCTGTGATGGCCATGAGCTTTAGAAGAATGAAAAGCCTGTTAATGACGGCAAGTCTGTTTTCTGTTTCTTCCTTTGATATTTGATTCGGGAGGTCTCTGAATTTCCATACAATCTGCTGAAAAGTCGGGAGATTGAGCAGGTTTTCGAGACGTTCGGAAGAACTGAAGTTCTTGTCTGTGTAATCAAGCCGCGCCAGGAGATCGTTTAAATAGACGTGGGATACGGGTCGAAATATCTCTTTAACTTTTTCATCAGGGATCGATGTTGCTCTTTTTGCAATAAACCATGCCAAAAGGTCCTCTTCTTCCAACCAGTACTTGTAGCATCCTGCAAGGGAACGGACAAGAAGGTCGTTGAATGCGGAAAACAGAAATCCCTCCGGCGCGTTTTGCAAAAGGAGTCTGCCTGTGCGGTGCAGGGGATAGAAACTTGTAACAACACAGAAAAAGGGTTCGCTGGAAAGAGAAAGGAGCCTCTCAAAGGAATGAATAAGCTCTTTTTCGGCGCAACTCAGTATTTTCTTGCTTGCGGCCAGCTTTTCCAGATAAAAAAGCAGATATTCGACCGCATTTTGACGCTGGTCCTGGTCTTGGATAGATTCGATTGCCGCAAAGAACGTGTCGCATATGATCATGACGACTTGAGGGCAAAGGGGCGACTTTTCATAGAGCGAGAGGTTTCTCAGGGCATACTTCTTCAACTCCGTGACAATGAAGCGCCAGTTTTTCAGCGGGTGGTTCAGCTCATACAGAAAAGCTTCAGTCTGTTTGTGCAAACCGGGATACGGCTCAATCACGTCGATAAGAGGTCTGTAGTTCGCGTCTATCGAGGGTGTATAGGCGGTCTCCTCCAGGTTTCGACGGAGCGCCTCAGATGCGAATTTGTTCTCTGCAAAGCCTTTTTCTTTAAACATAATGCTTCTCACGGGTTCAAGAGATCAAATTTCCCCTTGGCCCGGCCCCTTTTATCATTGCTCGCCTACCTGGGAGCATTAGTATTGGTCCCTCAGCTAACGCATCCGCTCTTAAGGGCCTCTTTACCTCCCTTTTCCATACGTTCGAGAAGTCTCGTCCACCAGGTTTTCTTTTTGAAGGGCTTGTCCAAATCCTCTGCATGCGATATCTTGTCAGACATATCAATAACCTCCGGGTTTAAAAGATGAACGTTCACTGTTCAAGGTTGGGGAAAAATGGAATTTTCTATTATAGCTAAGTTGAGCGATTAGCCTTTAGCTATTAGTTTAATGATTATAGAATGTTTTGCTATTACAGACTTTCACTGATTGGGTGCAACTTCTAATTAACGTAATACCTTGATTTTTCAAAGCTAAACGCTAATGAATAACAGCTAATCGCTCAATTTAGGTGTTAGTTATGGGTCAAGCAAAGGAGGATTTGTTTGTCTGACAGACTTAGACCGCAATTGTACGGTATCTTCGGGCACCCGGTTGGACACAGCCTGAGCCCTGTAATGCAC